>NZ_JACVVF010000076.1:0-13083 GCF_016648095.1 Pseudomonas sp. S32 | reverse complement strand
TAATTGGCCCGAAACAAGCGTAGGAGCGAGCGCAGCTCGCGATCAGCCCCCCCAAAAAAACTCCCGCCCCCCAGTCAAGTCATTGAGAAACGATGACTTTTTCTACCTCAGAGGTTGTATCTGCGCCCAGTCCCGGTACAATGGCGCCACTCGCTGCTCAGCGAGACATGTAGTGGTGGCCCTGTCGGTCCCCCCGCATTGATTACCCGTTAACCTGGTCAGGCCCGGAAGGGAGCAGCCATAGCGGGAACATCGAGTGCCGGGGTGTGGCTGACGGGGCCGCCTCCATTTCTGCCCCTTGTAAATCTCAATCCGGTGGCGTGGGTTTGAAAGGAAAGGCGGTTAGCCGCCATAGCGTTCGACCAGCCGCTCGATTTCCCCTGATGCCTTCATTCGTACCAGCGCCCGCAAAAATGCCTGTGCCGGGATGTCGGGGTCATTACGCACCATGCACCCCAGGTCCTGGTCATCCAGCACCGCCAGCGCCTGCAGTTGCTGCCCTGCAGGCGCCTGGCGGTTGAACCACTGCAAGGACAGCTGGTTGCTCACCGCATAGCGGTAGCGACCGGCCTGCAGCTTCTGCAGGGCCAGCAACTGGTTACGGCTGTCTTCACGGTGCACGCGGTTCTGCGCCAGCAGCGGTTGCAAGGTGGCATAGGTGTAGCCCAGCACCGTGCCGATGGCCTGGGGCGGCAGCTGTTCCGGGAGGCCAGGGCCGGCTTCCCCGGCGCGGGCTACCAATAGATCGCGCTGGTGAATCAGCGGGATGCTCCAGATGAAATCCTTGGGCCGGTCGATCAGCCACTGGGTGCTGACATAACAGCGCACATCAATGTCGCCGCCGTTCATGGCCTCTTCCAGCCTCAGCCTGGCCATCACGTGGTATTCGGCGCGGGCACCCGCCGCCTTGGCGGCCGCCTGCATCAGGTCGTACAGAAGGCCTTCGACCGGCTGATCGCCTTCGATGCGCACCAGTGGCATGCTCCAGCTCTCCGCCACCGAAAAACGCAGCACCGGCTGATCCGCCAGGCATTGCGCCGTCCATAACAGCAACAGGGCCAGCAAGGTTCGCAAAGCAGTTCCTCCGTGAGCCGCACAGGTGTTAGCCAAGTCTAGACCAACCAGGCAGGGTGCAATTTTGCCCCCGCTCCGCTAGCATTAGCGATCTTCCGCACTATCAGGCTACGATGGTTTTTCGATGAGTTATCAGGTTCTTGCACGTAAATGGCGTCCGCGCTCGTTTCGCGAAATGGTCGGCCAGGCCCATGTGCTCAAGGCCTTGATCAACGCGCTGGACAACCAGCGCCTGCACCATGCCTACCTGTTCACAGGTACCCGTGGTGTGGGCAAGACTACCATCGCACGCATCATAGCCAAGTGTCTGAACTGCGAAACCGGCATCACCTCCACCCCCTGCGGCACCTGCTCGGTGTGCCGCGAAATCGACGAAGGCCGCTTCGTCGACCTGATCGAGATCGACGCCGCCAGCCGCACCAAGGTGGAAGACACCCGCGAGCTGCTGGACAACGTGCAGTACGCCCCCAGCCGTGGTCGCTTCAAGGTCTACCTGATCGACGAAGTGCACATGCTGTCTACCCACTCCTTCAACGCCTTGCTCAAGACGCTGGAAGAGCCGCCGCCCTACGTCAAGTTCATCCTGGCCACCACCGACCCGCAGAAGCTGCCGGCTACCATCCTGTCGCGCTGCCTGCAGTTCTCCCTGAAGAACATGAGCCCGGAACGGGTGGTGGAACATCTCAGCCACGTGCTGCAGGCCGAGAACGTACCCTTCGAGCCCGATGCGCTGTGGCTGTTGGGCCGTGCGGCGGATGGCTCGATGCGCGATGCCATGAGCCTGACCGACCAGGCCATCGCCTTTGGCGAGGGCAAGGTGCTGGCCGCCGATGTGCGCGCCATGCTCGGCAGCCTGGACCATGGCCAGGTCTACGATGTGCTGCAGGCCTTGCTCGAGGGCGACGCGCGGGCCTTGCTGGAGGCCATTCGCAACCTGGCCGAGCAGGGCCCGGACTGGGCAGGTGTGCTGGCCGAAATGCTCAACGTGCTGCACCGCGTCGCCATTGCCCAGGCGCTGCCAGAAGCCGTGGACAACGGCCAGGGTGATCGCGAGCGGGTGTTGGCCCTGGCTGCGGCTCTGCCGGCCGAGGATGTGCAGTTTTATTACCAGATGGGCCTGATCGGGCGCCGCGACCTGCCTTTGGCGCCGGAGCCGCGCGGGGGGTTCGAGATGGTGCTGCTGCGCATGTTGGCATTCCGCCCGGCCGATACGGACGATGCGCCGAAGCCGCAGCTAAAGCCGGTGGGGATCAGCCAGGCCACAGCTGATTCCGCAGAGCCGGTGGCAGCCCAGGCCCCCGTGGCGCAGCCGGCAGTGCAGGCCGTGCCGCTTGAGCCGGTGGCGGCTGCCCCGGACGTGGAGGTGCCGCCCCCGGCCACCGCTGACCATGAGCCAGAGGCGCAACGCGACCCCGAGATAGAGGCCGAAATCGAAGCCATCTCGGTACCCGAGCCCGTCGCCGAGGTGGTCGACCTGCCCTGGGAAGAGCCTGCGCTGCCTGTCGCGCAGGCCGCTGTCCCGGCGCCTGCGCCCCAGCCCGAGCCTATTGCGCCGCCGGTTGCACAGCCGCCTGTGGCTTCCCATGACGACGCCCCGCCGTTCGACCCCGGCGCCTATGCCGCCGTGGGCATGGACCGCGACGACGAACCGCCGCTGGACGAAGACTATTACGTGGGCGAGAGTGACCCCGTTGGCTTCAGCTACCTGGACGAGCTCGCCGAGCATGTGCAGGAGGAGCCCGCCCAGCCTGCTGCCGAGCCATTGCCTGCAGCCAGGCCTGCCACCGGCCTGGCCCTGCAATGGCTGGAATTATTCCCGCAGTTGCCCGTATCGGGCATGACAGGCAACATCGCAGCCAACTGCACGCTGATCGCGGCCGAGGGTGACGACTGGCTGCTGCACCTGGACCCTGGCCAGGGTGCGCTGTTCAACGCCACCCAGCAGCGGCGCCTGAACGAGGCGCTCAACCAGCACCTGGGTCGCACCCTCAACCTGCGCATCGAACTGGTCCTCCCCGAGCAGGAAACCCCTGCCCAGGCGGCTTCACGCAAACGCATCGAGCGCCAGCACGAAGCCGTGACCTCGATCGAGCAAGACCCGTTGATCCAGCAGATGATCAAGCTGTTTGGCGCCAAGGTGCGTCAGGATACTATTGAGCCTGTAGAGGCCCTGGCCAGTCAGGGCCAATAACCGATAACCATGCAACCGGCTTATTGGCGGGCTGCATTACATGACCCAATCGAGGTACCTCCCCATGATGAAAGGTGGCATGGCCGGCCTGATGAAGCAGGCCCAGCAGATGCAAGAAAAGATGCAGAAAATGCAGGAAGAACTGGCCAACGCGGAAGTCACCGGCCAGTCCGGTGGCGGCCTGGTCAGCGTGGTGATGACTGGCCGGCATGACGTCAAGCGCGTCAGCATCGACCAGAGCCTGATGTCGACCGAGGAAGACGACAAGGAAGTGCTGGAAGACCTCATTGCGGCAGCCCTGAACGACGCTGTGCGCAAGATCGAGCAGAGCAGCCAGGAAAAAATGGGCGGTATGACCGCTGGCATGCAACTGCCACCGGGCTTCAAGATGCCGTTCTAAGGCATTTTCAGGCTCACGAGCCGCCGCTGAAACCAGCGGCGGTTTTTTTTGCGCTGTTACTGGCGTACTGCGGTCGAAATAGCCAGGCGCAGGAACAATGGCGGATTTGACGCCACTGCCCACGCTGGGTATAAACCGCCTCTTATTGATTTGTCAGGCCTTTCCCATGAGCTTCAGCCCTCTCATCCGCCAACTGATCGATGGCCTGCGCATCCTGCCCGGCGTTGGCCAGAAAACCGCCCAACGCATGGCCCTGCAGCTGCTTGAGCGCGACCGCAGCGGCGGCATGCGCTTGGCCCAGGCGCTGACCCAGGCCATGGAAGGGGTAGGGCATTGCCGTCAGTGCCGTACCCTCACAGAGCAGGACCTGTGCCCGCAGTGCGCCGACCCACGGCGTGACGATACCCAGCTGTGCGTGGTAGAGGGCCCCACCGATGTCTATGCCGTTGAGCAGGCCGGTTACCGTGGCCGCTACTTCGTGCTCAAGGGGCATCTGTCCCCGCTGGACGGCCTGGGGCCCGAGGCCATCGGTATTCCCCAACTGATGGCGCGCATCGAGGAGCAGGGCACCTTCAGCGAGGTGATCCTGGCAACCAACCCAACGGTGGAAGGTGAGGCAACAGCCCATTACATTGCGCAGTTGCTGGCCGAGAAAGGCCTGGTGGCATCGCGCATTGCCCACGGGGTGCCCCTGGGCGGTGAGCTGGAAATGGTCGATGGCGGCACCCTGGCCCACGCGTTTGCGGGCCGTCGGCCGATCTCGCTGTAACCGGGCGCGCTGCAAGCCGACCCTGCAGCACGCCGCTTGGCCGCTCAGCGCTCGCTGAGGGAAAACTCGGTAAGGCAGAAGGTGGGCACGCCTGCCGCCTGCAAACGGCGCGAGCCGTCCAGTTCGGGGAGGTCGATGATGGCTGCGGCCTCGAACACTTGCGCACCGGTGCGGCGCACCAGATTGGCAGCTGCCAGCAGTGTGCCGCCCGTTGCGATCAGGTCATCGAAGATCAACACCGAATCCCCCTCGCACAGGCTGTCGGCGTGCACTTCAAGGAACGCTTCGCCGTATTCGGTCTGATAGCCTTCGCTGAGCACGTCGGCGGGCAGCTTGCCCTGCTTGCGGAACAGGATCAGTGGCTTGTTCAGCTGGTGGGCGATGATCGAACCGATCAGGAAGCCGCGCGCGTCCATGGCGCCGATGTGGCTGAACTCGGCCTCGACGTAGCGTTCGATAAACTGGTCGGCTACATAGCGCAGCCCGCGCGGCGACTGGAACAGCGGGGTGATATCGCGGAAGATCACACCCGGTTTGGGGAAGTCCACTACCGGGCGGATCAGGGCTTTGAGGTCGAAAGCGTCGCTGTGCATTGTTGCAGGTATCCTGGGAAAACGAATGGCCAAGTATACCTGCTAAAGCGCGCCTCAGGCCTCGATTGCACCACCGGCCAGCGCGCACAGCTGGATCGGGTCCAGAATGTGCACTTCCTTGCCTTCGGCATGCAGCAGGCCGTTCTGCTGGAAGCGTGTGAACACCCGTGAGACGGTTTCCACCGCCAGGCCCAGGTAGTTGCCGATTTCGTTGCGCGACATGCTCAGGCGGAACTGGTTGGCCGAGTACCCACGGGCGCGGAAGCGCGCCGACAGGTTGACCAGGAAGGTGGCGATGCGCTCGTCGGCGGTTTTCTTCGACAGCAGCAGCATCATCTGCTGGTCGTCGCGGATTTCACGGCTCATCACCCGCATCAGTTGGCGGCGCAGCTGGGGCAGTTGCACCGACAGCTCGTCCAGGCGCTCGAAGGGGATTTCGCACACCGACGTGGTTTCCTGGGCCTGGGCCGATACCGGGTAGGCCTCGGTGTCCATGCCCGATAAGCCCACCAGTTCGCTGGGCAGGTGGAAGCCGGTGATCTGCTCTTCGCCGCTGTCGCTGAGGCTGAAGGTTTTCAGGGCGCCGGAGCGAACTGCATAGACCGAGCCGAAATTGTCACCCTGGCGGAACAGAAACTCGCCTTTTTTCAGCGGGCGACCCCGCTTGACGATTTCATCCAATGCATCCATGTCTTCCAGGTTAAGCGAAAGAGGCAGGCACAGTGGGGCCAGGCTGCAATCCTTGCAATGGGCCTGGTTGTGTGGGCGCAGTTTGACTGGCTCGGACATTTTGACTCGATCCTTGTGGGAAAGCACACATAAGCCGTAAGGGTAACCCACGAAGGAGGGTGTAGGCCAGCGTGCTCGACTATGGTACGACCCGGCGAAACCCCCGGCAGGCAACTGCCGGAGTTCCTGTGCGCTTATGGTCCGCCTGGCTGGGGCGGTTGTCCATGCGGCTGAACGCCTCGGCCGTCAGATCACCCGCGAGAAGCGCTGGCGGTTCTGCATGGCCAGGTAGGCGTCGAACACCATGCACACCGAGCGCGCCAGCAGGCGTCCGGCTGGCAGGATCCGAATGCCCTTGTCGTCCAGGCGGATCAGGCCGTCGCGCTGCAAGGTCAGCAGCTCGGGCCAAAGGTCGTTGAAGTATCCCCGGAAATCGATGGTGAAGGCTTTTTCGATAGGCTCGAAATCCAGTTCGAAGTGGCAGATCAGTTGCTGGATCACCGCCCGGCGAATACGGTCGTCGGTGTTGCACAGCAGGCCGCGCTGGGTGGCGAGCTGGGCGTTGGACAGGCTGTCCTGGTAGGTGTTGAGGTCGCTGCTGTTCTGGCAGTACAGGTCGCCGATTTGGCTGATGGCCGAAACGCCCAGGCCGATCAGGTCGCAGTGCCCGTGGGTGGTATAGCCCTGGAAGTTGCGCTGCAGGGTGCCTTCTTCCTGGGCAATGGCCAGTTCGTCGTCTGGCAGGGCAAAGTGGTCCATGCCGATGTAGCGATACCCTGCGGCGGTCAGCTGATCGATGGTGGCATGCAGCATCTCCAGCTTAGCGGCTGCGCTGGGCAGCTCGCCGGCCTCGATGCGCCGTTGCGGCATGAAGCGCTCGGGCAGGTGGGCATAGTTGAACACCGACAGCCGGTCGGGCTGCAGGCGGATCACTTCTTCGACGGTACGGGCGAAACCTTCCGGGGTTTGCCGTGGCAGGCCGTAGATCAGGTCAAGGTTGATCGAGCGGAACTGCAGGGTGCGGGCAGCTTCGATCAGCGTGCGCGTCTGCTCCAGGCTTTGCAGGCGGTTGACCGCACGCTGTACGGCGGGGTCCAGGTCCTGCACACCCAGGCTGACGCGGTTGAAGCCCAGCTCGCGCAACAGCCCCATGGTCGACCAGTCCGCTTCGCGGGGGTCGATTTCGATGCCGTAATCGCCGGAATCGTCGTCCAGCAGGTTGAAGTGCTGGCGCAGCGTCGCCATCAGTTGGCGCAGCTCCACATGGCTGAGGAAGGTGGGCGTACCGCCGCCAAAATGCAGCTGTTCAACACGCTGTTTGCCATCCAGGTGGCAGGCCACCAGCTGGATTTCCTGCTCCAGGCGCTGCAGGTAGGGCGCCGCACGGGCGCGGTCCTTGGTGATGACCTTGTTGCAGGCGCAGTAGTAGCAGATGTTGGCGCAGAACGGCACGTGCACGTACAACGACAGGGGGCGCACCGCCCGACGGCTCTCGCGCAGGGCGTGCAGCAGGTCGAACGAGCCCACCTCGCTGTGCAGTTGCACGGCGGTCGGGTAGGAGGTGTAGCGTGGCCCGGCCAGATCGTAGCGGCGGATCAGGTCGGTGTCCCAACGTAGGTCGTCGAGCATGAGGGCGGTCCCCGGAAAGAGCAGCAATGCTCCGGAGTCTAGGGGCGTCTGTAGGAATCTGTGTTGATTTGTATCAACCGCCCGCGACACGTGGCCGTTTCAATGCCCCATAAGCCAGTGCTGGTGCGGGCCGGGCAGGGTCCAGATGCCGAACAGCATCACCAGCACCCCGCCTGCTACGCGCACGCTGCGCCGTCTCAACAAAGCGTTTACCCGTTCTGCCGCCAGCCCGGTGGCCAGCAGCACCGGCCAGGTACCCAGGCCGAAGGCCAGCATCAGGGCCGCGCTGTAGCCTGCATTACCCTGGCTGGCCGCCCACAGCAGGGTGCTGTAGACCAGCCCGCAGGGCAGCCACCCCCACAAGGCCCCCAGCAGCATGGCACGGGGTACGCTGGACACCGGCAGCAGGCGCGTCGCCAGCGGCTGAATGTGCCGCCACAGCCCGCGCCCCAAGGCCTCCACCCGCGTCAGCCCGCTCCACCAGCCGGCCAGGTACAGGCCCATGGCAATCAGCAGTAGCGCCGCCGCCGTGCGCAGCACCACCGCTGCCGGGCCGCTGGCCACGGCCCAGCCGGCCAGGCCCAGCAGCAGCCCGGCGCAGGCATAGCTGCACACGCGGCCGAGGTTGTACGCCAGCAGCAGGCGCAGGCGCCTGCTGCGTTGCTCGGGGGGGATGGCCAGGGTCAGTGCGCCCATCAGCCCGCCGCACATGCCCAGGCAGTGGCCACCGCCCAGCAGGCCCAGCACCAGGGCAGAACCCAGCAGGGGGAGCAGGTCATGCACGGGGTAGTTGTTCCTCGGGTTGTTCGTGTGAGGGGGGCAGGTCGGTCGGCGGCGCCTTCACCGCTGCCTGGTGGCGCGGGTCCTGGTCGTCGAACAGAATGCTGTGGGCGGGGCTTTCCAGGTCGTCGTACTGCCCGCTGTCCACTGCCCAGAAGAAGATGTACACGGCCACGCCGACCAGCAGCAACGCCGCAGGGATCATGATATAGAGGGCGGGCATGGCGATTTCCTCACCTGGTAGGTTGCAGGGGTGGCCGGTGATGCCAGGGCCGGCTGGCGGGTCAGGCGCAGGGCGTTGAGCACCACCACCAGCGAGCTGACCGACATGCCGATGGCTGCCCACACGGGGGTGACCCAGCCAACCGCCGCGAAGGGCAACATCAGGCCATTGTACAGGCTTGCCCACAGCAGGTTCTGGAGGATATTGCGCCGCGTACGCCGGGCCAGTTCGAAGGCCTGTACCAGCGCCTGCAGGCGGTTGGACAACAGCACGGCATCGGCGCTGGTCTTGGCAAGGTCGGTGGCGCTGCCCATGGCGATGCTGATGTCGGCGGCAGCCAGTACCGGCACGTCATTCACCCCATCACCTAACATCAGCACTTTGCGCCCAGCCTGCTGCAAGGCCTTCAGCCGCTCCAGCTTGTCGTCCGGGCGCAGGCCGCCCACGGCTTCGTCGATACCCAGTTGCGCGGCCACTTCGGTGACCATCGGCGAGCTGTCGCCTGACAGCAGCAGCGTGCGCCAGCCACGGGCACGGCAGGCGGCAAGCAGGGCAAGGGCGTCGTCCCGCAGGCGGTCGTCCAGGCCGAACCAGGCCAGCGGCCCCTGGCGCCCGCCCAGCAACAGCCACTGGCCCCGGGGCTCGGGAATGGCAGGTGCCGGTGTGCCACTCAAGGCGCACACGAACGCCGCCTGGCCGATGCGCAGGCGTTGGCCGTCGACCTGCCCCTCAAGGCCCAGGCCGGGCACTGTCTGAACAGCCTCGGCAGCCCTGGCAACGCGGCCAAACGCCCTGGCAATGGGGTGCTCGGAGCGGTTTTCCAGGGCGGCGGCCAGGCTCAGGCATTCATCGGCCCCCAGGCTGCCCAGCGGGCGAATGCTGCGCAATGTCAGGCGGCCTTCGGTCAGTGTGCCGGTCTTGTCGAAAATCACCGTATCGATCTGGTTCAGGCCTTCCAACACATGGCCCCGGGTCACCAGCAAACCCAGCTTGTGCAAGGTGCCGGTGGCGGCTGTCAGCGCGGTGGGGGTGGCCAGCGACAGTGCGCATGGGCAGGTGGCCACCAGCATCGCCAGCACGATCCAGAACGCGCGGTCAGGGGCTTGCTGCCACCACCATAGGCCGATGGCGACGGCGGCCAGCAGCGAAAACAACAGAAACAGTTGCGAGGCGCGGTCGGCGATTTCCGCCAGGCGCGGCTTTTCGGTTTGTGCCCGCTCCAGCAGGCGCACAATGGCCGACAGGCGCGAGTCATGGCCCACGGCCTCGACCGCTACATGCAGGGTGCTTTCGACGTTCAGCGTGCCGCCCGTCACACGCTCCCCAGCGCGGCGCGGCTGCGGCAGGTATTCGCCCGTCAGCAGTGACTCATCCACACTCGAGCGGCCCTCGACGATGCACCCGTCGGCCGGGATCACGGCCCCGGGCAGCACCTGCACGGTATCGCCGCAGCGCAGTTCGCTGAGCAGAATGCGCTCGCTGCGGCCCAGTGCATCCAGGCGCAGGCACGAGGCTGGCAGCAGGTTGACCAGTTGCGCCGTGGCCGCAGCCGTGCGCTCGCGGGCTCGGCGTTCCAGGTAGCGGCCGGTCAGCAGGAACAGTGCGAACATGCCCACCGTGTCGAAGTACAGCTCCCCGCTGCCGGTGATAGCGGTCCAGATGCCGGCACCGAAGGCCAGGGCGATGGCCAGTGACACCGACAGGTCCATGGTCAGGTGGCGCGTGCGCAGGTCGCGGGCAGCCCCCTTGAAAAACGGCGCGCAGCTGTAAAATACGATCGGGATCGTCAGGAACAACGCCACCCAGCGCAGGATGGTGTGCATTTCGGGCGACAGGTCGATGTTGAACTCCGGCCAGGTGGCCATGGTTGCCATCATCGCCTGGAACCACAGCAGCCCGGCCACACCCAGGCGGCGCAAGGCGCTGCGGTTTTCCCGGGCCAACTGCTCGGCGGCCTGGTCCGGCTGGTAGGGATGGGCGGCATAACCGATCTGGCGCAACTGTGCCAGCACCGCAGAGAGCGGCAACTGCTGGTCGTCCCAGCTCAGCAGCAGGCGGTGGTTGGACAGGTTCAGGCGTGCCTCGGCCACGCCGGGCAGGTTGCGCAGGTGCTTGTCGATCAGCCAGCCACACGCCGCGCAACTTACCCCTTCTACCAGCAGCATGGTTTCGGCCAGTTGGCCTTCGTGGCGCACGAAAGCCTGCTGCACATCGCTGCGGTCGTACAGCGCCAGCTCATCCTGCAACTGGCGGGGCAGGGCGTCGGGGTTGGCGCTGGTTTCACTGCGGTGCTGGTAATAGTGCTCAAGCCCCCCTGCCACGATCGATTCGGCCACCGCCTGGCACCCTGGGCAACAGAATGGCCGGGGCTCACCCAGCACGACGGCGCTGAACTGGCTGCCCGCAGGAACGGGCAAGGCACAGTGAAAGCAGGGGGTGGGTTGGGTCATTGCTGGCGCTCGGCACCTTGCAGGGCTTCGTCACCCAATTGCAGGTCCACCCCGTGCTCGACCTTTTCTTCCTCGAACAGGCGCCATACCTGGCCGCCTTCGTTGCCCAGCAACTCGACGAAGCGGCGGCCGTCCACCTTGTCATCCAGTTGCCCCACGTACCGGCCCGCTTCGGCCTGGCTCAGCAGCACCTTGCGGTCTTTCTGCGGCTGGGTCGGCGAAATCAGGTTCAGCTCCAGGGTTTGCGGGTGGCTGCTGCCGGTCAGGCGCAGGTCCACCTCGCCGGTCAGTTCATCCAAGTGCACGCTGGCTTTGAGGCCCAGTTGCTGGGCCAGCAGTTCGCGGTCTAGGGAGCGGTTGATGCCCTTGCCAGCCTCGTAGTAGTTGTCGTTCACCAGGTTGTCCGGGTTGCGGACGGCGATGCTGACCATGGTCAGGCTCAGGCAGACCGAAGTGGTCAGGATGCCGATGATGATCCAGGGCCAAAGGTGCTTGTACCAGGGGCTGGCGGCGGTGGCAGGCATTGTCGTACGTCTCTCCTAGCGGATCTGGGGGCCGATGAAACGGCTCTTGGCTTCAACCTGTGCGTCGCTGTCGTCGGCGCTCTTGAGGATGAAGGTGACTTCGTTGGTGGTCGAGGGCAGCTTCTCGGGTGCCACCGATAACTGCACGGGCAGGCTGACGATATCGCCGGCGGCCACGTGAATCTCGCGTTGGCCGTCCAGTTTCAGGTCCGGCAAGCCGGCGGCGTCCAGTACGTAAACATGGTCGCGCTGGTCCTTGTTCATCACCTTGAGGCTGTACACGTTCTCGATCCGCCCCTGGGCGTTCTCGCGGTACAGCACGCGGTCCTTGCTCACGTCCAGGCCCACCAGTGGCCGGATAGCGAAGGCCGTGGCCAAGGCGCCGATCATCACCAGCAGCACGATGGCGTAGCCAATCAGCCGTGGGCGCAGCATGTGGGTTTTCTGGCCGGACAGGTTGTGCTCGGTGGTGTAGCTGATCAAGCCCTTGGGGTAGTGCATCTTGTCCATGATGCTGTCACAGGCATCGATGCACGCCGCGCAGCCGATGCACTCGATCTGCAGGCCATCACGGATGTCGATACCGGTGGGGCACACCTGCACGCACATGGTGCAGTCGATGCAGTCGCCCAGGCCCTTGGCCTTGTAGTCCACGTCTTTCTTGCGCGGGCCACGGGTTTCGCCACGGCGCGGGTCGTAGGACACGATCAGGGTGTCCTTGTCGAACATCACGCTCTGGAAGCGCGCATAGGGGCACATGTATACGCACACCTGCTCGCGCAGCCAGCCCGCATTGCCGTAGGTGGCGAGGGTGAAGAAGCCGACCCAGAAGTACGACCAGCCATCAGCCTGGCCGGTGAAAAATTCGATCACCAGTTCGCGTATCGGCGCGAAGTAGCCGACGAAGGTCATGCCGGTGACGAAGCCGATCACCAGCCACAGGCTGTGCTTGGCCAGCTTGCGCACGAACTTGTTGCCGCTCATGGGCGCCTTGTCCAGCTTCATGCGCTGGTTGCGGTCGCCCTCGGTGACCTTCTCGCACCACATGAAGATCCACGTCCACACGCTCTGCGGGCAGGTGTAGCCGCACCAGACGCGCCCGGCGTACACGGTGATGAAGAACAGGCCGAAGGCGGCAACGATCAGAATGCCCGACAGCAGGATGAAGTCCTGGGGCCAGATGGTGGCGCCAAAGATGTAGAACTTGCGCTCCGGCAGGTCCCACCACACTGCCTGGTGGCCGCCCCAGTTCAGCCACACGGTGCCGAAATACAGCAGAAACAGCGCCGCGCCGCCTACCATGCGCAGGCGCCGGAACAGGCCGGTGAAGGCGCGGGTGTAGATTTTTTCGCGCGAGGCGTAGAGGTCGACGGAGTCCTTCCCTTTGCTGGCAGGCGGGGTTACGTCATGTACCGGAATGTGCTTGCTCATCATCATGTCCCACGGCAGTGGAGAAACGCTGCGGCCAGTGCATGCCGGCTGCAGTCTCGCGCAATCTGCTAGCGCTCTGCGGGCCATGATACGCCGGTGATGGCACGCAGTGGTCGCGTTGCGACCTTATGCCGCATTGGGTTAACGCCATGAATCGTGATATGGCGAGTGTCAATTGATCCAGGTCATCAGGCGGCGAGAAATGCGTGGCTGTACTGGCCTCTTCGCGGCTGAAGCCGCCCTCACAGAGGCCCGCACCCACCGCAAAAAGGGTGGGGGCTGTGTGGGGC
>NZ_JACVVF010000075.1:0-13155 GCF_016648095.1 Pseudomonas sp. S32 | reverse complement strand
GAAGGCTGCGGTAATCCTGTGGGAGCGGCTTCAGCCGCGAAGAGGCCGGTACAGGCTTGCATCAACCTTTACCTTTGGTCCGGGTCTGATTCGGGCCGCCATTCTTCTCCAGGTGCTCGATGATCATCCCGGCCACGTTCTTGCCGGTGGTCACTTCAATGCCCTCCAGCCCCGGCGATGAGTTCACCTCCATCACCAGCGGCCCATGGTTGGAACGCAAAATATCCACACCCGCCACGCTCAAGCCCATCACCTTGGCCGCACGAATCGCGGTAATCCGCTCTTCAGGCGTGATTTTGATCAGGCTGGCGACGCCGCCCCGGTGCAGGTTGGAGCGGAACTCGCCTGGCTTGGCCTGACGTTTCATCGAAGCAATCACCTTGTCGCCCACAACGAAGCAGCGAATGTCGGCGCCGCCAGCCTCCTTGATGTATTCCTGAACCATGATGTTCTGTTTCAGGCCCATGAACGCTTCGATCACCGACTCGGCCGCCTGGGTTGTCTCGCACAGCACCACGCCGATGCCCTGGGTGCCCTCCAGCACCTTGATCACCAGCGGCGCGCCGTTGACCATCTGGATCAGGTCGGGGATGTCGTCTGGCGAGTGGGCAAAGCCGGTGATCGGCAGGCCGATGCCGCGCCGTGACAGCAATTGCAGCGACCGCAGCTTGTCCCGCGAGCGGGCGATGGCGACCGACTCGTTCAGTGGGTACACCCCCATCATCTCGAACTGCCGCAGCACGGCACAGCCGTAGAACGTGACCGATGCCCCAATGCGCGGAATGACAGCATCGAACCCTTCCAGTGGCTTGCCGCGGTAGTGGATCTGCGGCTTGTGGCTGGCAATGTTCATGTAGGCACGCAGGGTATCGATCACTACCATTTCGTGGCCACGCTGGGTACCGGCTTCGACCAGGCGGCGGGTGGAATACAGACGCGGATTGCGCGACAGCACAGCGATCTTCATGCAGCACCTGTTAATGAAGAGAGGGTGGCCGGAAAGGCCGGTTTGTCCTGCACATATTTAACGCCAGGGTTGACCACAAGCTGGCCGTGGACCAACGCCTTGGACCCTAGCAACAGGCGGTAGCGCATGCTCTTGCGGCAGGCCAGGGTAAATTCCACCGCCCACACCCTGTCACCCAGCGCCAGCGACGTTCGTATCACATAGCGCGTCTGGGCATGGCCATTGGAGCTTCTGATGGTTTTTCGGGTCACCAGTGGGGCTTCGCAGCGGCGGTGACGCAACTGCACCACCGTGCCCAGGTGCGCGGTAAATCGGACCCATGGCTCGCCATTGCGTTCGAATGGCTCGATGTCGGTTGCATGCAGGCTGGAGGTGCTTGCACCGGTATCGATCTTGGCGCGCAACCCCGCCACGCCCAGGTCGGGCAGGGCGACCCATTCGCGCAGGCCGATTACAGTCAGATGATCAAATGTCTTCACAAAACGCACCCTGCGGATGAGGTAGTGAACTGTAAGCACGGCGGGGATTTTTTGCATCCGATGGTTACGGTAGTACAGTTCCGTGAAACACAGTATTCGAGGTATGGGGATGGCACAGAAAGTCGAAGATGACGACAAGGTTCGCCTGGACAAATGGCTATGGGCTGCGCGCTTCTACAAGACCCGCGCCCTGGCCAAGGCGGCCATCGAAAGCGGCAAGGTGCACTGCCGTGGCGAGCGATGCAAGCCGGGCAAGGAGCCGCGGGTGGGTGACGAGTTTGTGCTGCGCACCGGGTTCGATGAGCGCACCGTAGTGGTGAAAGCGCTTACGACCGTGCGCCGTGGGGCGCCAGAGGCGCAGACGCTGTATGCCGAAACCGAAGACAGCATCCGCCGCCGTGAGCAGGCGGCCGAATTGCGCAAGGCCGGGGCAATAGGCGTGACCACCGACGGGCGGCCAACCAAGAAGCAGCGGCGGCAGATTCACCAGCTGCATGGCAATTTTGACTGAAGGGGCCGCCAGGCGGCCCCTTTCACGCTAGCGCACTACCGCCAGCCTGTTGATCAGCGGCAACCTGGCCGCAAACCTGAACAGCGGCGCGGTCCAACGCACCAGCGCCGCAGTGCTGTGGGCGGCCAGCGGTGTGTACAGGCTCCAGCCCAGTGCCAGCACAGCCATCAGCAGGCCACCGATGTAGTCGTCCTGCCCCCAATGGGCGCCGGCCACCAGGCGTGGCAGCATGAACAGCACTGCCAGGCCCCAGATCACCAGGTATTGCCCAATGCGGCAGCTGAACACGCTCATGAACAGCGCCCAGATCAGCAGCACCGAGGCGTGATCGCCCGGGAAGCTCTTGCTGGAACGGTCTTTCAGTTCCCAGGAGGATTCCAGGTTGGGGTAGTAGTCACTCAGGTGCACAGCGCTGTCGAACATCATCGACGGGCTGTTGTGCTGCCAGCCAGCTGCGTCCACCCACTTGGAAAACAGCGCACGAATCACCACTAAGAGCAGTAGCGTGACCAGAAAACCGAAAAACGCCTGGCGAACCTGCACGGCCTTGAACACCCAGTTGCCACGAATCAGCGCCGCCAGCAGGATCAGGCCCACGACGATGTCGAACGGGCGCAAGCTGCCCACGGTCCAGATGTAACGCCAGGTAGTGTTCTCGGCCAGCGGCGCGTTCAGGGTATGGAACAGCCATTCGTCGAATGCCAGGCACAGGCTCTGGCCAACAGGCCACAACCAGAAACACAGTAGTGCGATGGGCAGTAGCGTGCACGCTACCAAGGGTCCCCAGGACCACCTCGCTTGGAACAGTGGTCGATTGTCCATAAGATACCTCTATCTCCTAATAGGGAAATGAGCGCCCGAAGGCGCCCCACGGCGGGATTTGTAATTCTCCGCAATCATTTTGTCATCATTTTCAGATAGCCAGACACCCATGAGCGATTTGCCAGATACCGATTTCACCCAACGTTTCATCTTCGACGAGCGCGACGTGCGCGGCGAGTGGGTGTCTCTCGATGACAGCTACGCCGCCGTGCTGGCGCGTCACCAATACCCCGCGCCCGTGCAGGCGTTGCTGGGCGAGCTGATGGCCGCCACTGCCTTGCTGGTTGGCGCGCTCAAGTTCGATGGCCTGCTCATTCTGCAGGCGCGTTCTGCCGGCCCCATCCCCTTGTTGATGGTGGAGTGCTCGGGCGAGCGCGATATCCGCGGCATGGCTCGTTACGAAGCCGAACAGATCGCCTCCGACGCCACCCTGGCCCAGCTGATGCCCGACGGGCACCTGACCCTGACTATTGACCCGGTCAAGGGCCAGCGTTACCAAGGTACCGTGGACCTCGACGGGGCCAACCTGTCGGAGTGTTTCACCAATTACTTTGTTCAGTCCCAGCAGCTGAACACGCGATTCTGGCTGAATACCGAAGGCGGCAAGGCCCGTGGCCTGCTGCTGCAGCAACTGCCGCGCGATCGCCAGCCCGATGACGAAGAGCGTGAAGAAAGCTGGCAGCATGTGGTCGCCCTGGCCAGCACGCTGAAAGCCGACGAGTGGGCGCTGGATAACGAAACCCTGCTGCACCGCCTGTACCACGAAGATGCCGTGCGCCTGTTCGATGTGCAGCCGCTGCGTTTCAACTGCAGCTGCTCGCGTGAACGTTCCGGCAATGCGCTGGTCAGCCTTGGCGAAGAAGACGCCAAGGCGCTGGTGGAAGAATGTGGCGGTACGGTGGAGATCGATTGCCAGTTCTGCAACCAGCGCTATTTCTTCGATGCCAACGATGTCGCACAGCTCTTTGCGGGTGGCGGCACGGACGTGGCCTCAGAAACTCGCCACTGAAACGTTTCACTACAGGAGAATCTCCTGTCGAATTGCGCAAAAGCTCGGTTCTGACAGGAGGGGCCTACTTTTTTTGGGCGTTTCTGGCATAATCCGGCCACTTTTTTCGCTGTAGTAGTTTTTTCGAGACGACTACAAAACGTTTGGAGCACTCGGCCTCGGGCCGGATGGGGTATCTCATGACGCAAGCCAACAACACCGTGTACACCGACCTGAGCGTCGATGAGCTGGTAAAAGAAGCGCTGCAACGCGGTGAAGGCGTACTAGCCGATACTGGTGCACTGGTCGTGGAGACGGGCCACCGTACCGGCCGTTCCCCGGCTGACCGTTTCATCGTCGAAGAACCTTCCACCCAGGACGCCATCGCCTGGGGCCCGATCAACCGCAAGTTCCCGGCCGACAAGTTCGATGCCCTGTGGGACCGCGTCGAGGCGTTCAACAACGCCCAGGATCACTTCGTTTCCTACGTTCACGTAGGTGCGGCAGCCGACCACTACCTGCCGGTGAAGATGACCACCCAGACTGCCTGGCAGAACCTGTTTGGCCGTTGCCTGTTCATCAACCCGGAGCAGTACAACCCTGCTGGCCGTGATGAGTGGCAAGTGCTGAACGTTGCCAATTTCGAGTGCGTACCCGAGCGTGACGGCACCAACTCCGACGGTTGCGTGATCCTCAACTTCGCCCAGAAGAAAGTACTGATCGCCGGCATGCGTTACGCCGGTGAAATGAAGAAAGCCATGTTCTCGGTGCAGAACTTCCTGCTGCCGGCTGCCGACGTGCTGCCAATGCACTGCGCTGCCAACATCGGTGAAAACGGCGACGTAACCCTGTTCTTCGGCCTGTCCGGCACCGGCAAGACTACCCTGTCTGCCGACGAAAGCCGTTACCTGATTGGTGACGACGAGCACGGTTGGGGTGAGGGCGTGGTGTTCAACATCGAAGGCGGTTGCTATGCCAAGTGCATCGACCTGTCGGAGAAGAACGAGCCGGTTATCTGGAAGGCCATCAAGCACGGCGCCGTGCTGGAAAACGTGGTAATCGACGACAACAAGCATGCCGATTACACCAACGTCAGCCTGACCCAGAACAGCCGCGCTGCCTACCCGCTGGAGCACGTTGCCAAGCGCTCCGAGGCCAACCTGGGCGGCGAGCCCAACGCGGTGATCTTCCTCACCTGCGACCTGACCGGTGTTCTGCCGCCGGTGTCGATCCTGAACAACGAGCAGGCGGCCTACCACTTCCTGTCCGGCTACACCGCGCTGGTTGGCTCCACTGAAATGGGTTCGGGCGGCGGCATCAAGTCGACCTTCTCCACCTGCTTCGGCGCGCCGTTCTTCCCGCGCCCGGCTGGCGAGTACGCCGAGCTGCTGATCAAGCGCATCAAGGGCTTCAACTCCAAAGTCTACCTGGTGAACACCGGCTGGACCGGCGGTGGCTACGGCGTGGGCAAACGCTTCAACATTCCGACCACCCGTGCGGTGATCGCTGCCATCCAGAGCGGTGCGCTGGTGGGTGCCGAAACCGAGCACCTGGGCATCATCAACCTGGACGTGCCCAAGGCTGTTCCGGGCGTCGACACCGAGCTGCTGAACCCGCGTAACACCTGGGCGGACAAAGCAGCTTACGACGAGGCCGCAAAAGGCCTGGCCAAGCTGTTCATCGAAAACTTCAAGAAGTTTGAAGTGTCCGACGCCATCAAGGCTGCTGGCCCTCAGCTGTAAGCTGACCAGGGCAGTACCGCAACATCCGGGGCCGCTTTGCGGCCCTGATTTTTACCTTGGATTTCTGTTTCACTGTCTGCATCCCTTGCCAAGACATGAGCCAGCCCGATGATCCAACCCCCTCTGCGCACCGCCTTCACCCACTTCCACCCTGTGCTTACCCGCCCCCAGGACAATGACGTTAACGGTCACATTGCCGGCGCAACCGTGCATGGCTATTTCGAGGCTGCCATTCAGGCGTTCCTGGTGGAGCAAGCTGAACTGGACTTGCGGGACGGTGAACTGGCCGCTTTCGTGGTCAGCGCTTCGGCAGACTTCTACGCCTTGCCAGCGTTTCCGGATGTGCTGGAGGTGGGCTTGGGCGTGGCGCGCCTGGCTGGCAGTACGGTGGAGTATCGCCTGGCGCTATACCGCCCTGGCGAAGCCCAGGCCTGCGCTGCAGGAACCGTGGTGCAGGTGTTCATCGAACGCGCCAGCGGCCAGCCCGTTGCATTGCCGCAGCCGCTGCACACGCTGTTTTCGGCGCTGCTGGTACAGCCTTGACGAAAAAGCCCCGCCATGAGGGCGGGGCTTCTGCAGTGCGGCCTGGCTGAGCCATCAAGGGTGGCGATGGCGGCCATGCTTGCGGTGGCCGTAATGCGGGCCTGGGCCCGGGCCGCGGTCCCAGTGACGGCGGTCGTCGTAGTCGCGACGGTACCGGCGGTGGTCGCGGCGGTCGTCCTGGTCGGCCTTGTTACCCATGTAGTTACCCAGCGCGCCGCCGGCACCGCCGCCCGCGGCTGCACCGATGTAGCTACCGGTGGTACCGCCCACCGAGCGGCCAACCACGTTGCCGCCTGCTGCACCCAGTGCGCCGCCAATGGCCGCCTCACCGCGCTGGCGCTTGTCGGCACCTACCGCGCTGCCTGCCGCGCCGCCCAGGCCCGCGCCGATGGCCCCACCGGTGCTACCACCGATGGACTGGCCAACGACTGAGCCCAGTACCCCACCCAATGCGCCGCCAATGCCGGCCTCGGTGGTGCCGCCTGCCATGGCAACGCCGCTGAGCAAGCTGAAAGACAACAACAGAATCGAGGAGTACTTCTTCATCAAGAGAGCCTCAGAGTTAGGACGAGGCGAATTTGCGGGTAACCTGCGTGGCTGGCAACGTAAATCCGACGAGCTGCACGAGTTGTACACAATTCTGTAAGTTGTTGAATTGGCTATGAAACTTAAACTATTTTTGGCGGTCATAGACCTTTATGACAAAGCCCTGAACCTTACCGGAACAGGGCTTTTTCGTTGATGGCTGTCACACAATGCGGCCGTTGTCCTCGGCCCGTTCCAGCTTGATGGCGAGGAACTTCGACGTGGGCGTATGGCTGCCATCGCCAATGCTCTCCAGCGGTACCAACGGGTTTACCTCGGGGTAATACGCCGCTGCCTGCCCTGCCGGTATGTCGAACGCCAGCAGGGTGAACCCTCGCACACGGCGCACATGCTCATCGCCCCACAACGACATGATGTCCACCTTCTGCCCCGGCTGGAAGCCCAGGCGGATGATGTCCGCTTCGTTGGCAAACAGCACGTCGCGCTGGCCACGCACGCCCCGGTAGCGGTCATCCAGGCCATAGATGGTGGTGTTGTACTGATCATGCGAGCGCATCGACTGCATGATCAGGTCCGGCGCCTGGCCGCTGGCCCGTACGCGTTCATCCAGCAGGGTGTCTGGCAGCAGGTTGGCCTTGAAGTTGGCGCGGCCGGTGGCGGTTTTCCAGTCGCGGGTGGCCGCACTGTTGCCCAGGTAGAAGCCGCCCGGGTGGCGCATGCGCTGGTTGAAGCCGGTGAAGCCCGGGATGGTGTCAGCGATCAGGTCGCGAATACGGTCGTAGTCAGCCACCAGCCAGTGCCAGTCCACCGGGCGCTTGCCCAAGGTGGCGGCCGCGATGCCGGCGATCACGGCAGGTTCTGAACGCATCTGCGAAGACAGGGGTTTGAGCTGCCCGTTCGAGCCGTGCACCATGCTGAACGAGTCTTCCACCGTAACGGCCTGTGGCCCGTCGGCCTGCAGGTCGATATCGGTGCGGCCCAGGCACGGCAGAATCAGCGCCTGCTTGCCATGCACCAGGTGGCTGCGGTTGAGCTTGGTGCTGATGTGCACGGTCAACTCGCAGTTGCGCAGCGCCTTGGCGGTGCGTTCGGTATCCGGGGTTGCCTGGGCAAAGTTGCCACCCAGGCCGATGAACACCCGGGCCCGCCCGTCCAGCATGGCGTGGATGGCCTCGACGGTGTTGTGGCCATTGTGGCGAGGCACCGGGAAGCCAAACCGCTTTTCCAGGGCATCGAGCAGCGCCACCGGTGGGCGCTCGTTGATGCCCATGGTGCGGTCGCCCTGCACGTTGCTGTGGCCACGCACTGGGCACAGGCCTGCGCCTGGGGCACCGATGTTGCCGCGCAGCATCTGCAGGTTGACGAGTTCCTGGATGGTGGGCACCGAATGGCGATGCTGGGTGATGCCCATGGCCCAGCACATGATCACCCGCTTGCTGCGGCAGTACATGCGGGCCGCCAGCTCGATGTCGTGCAGTGGCAGCCCGGCCTGAGCCTGGATGTGCTCCCACGGGGTGGCATCGACCACGGCCAGGTAATCCTCAACGCCATGCCCGTGCTGCGCAATGAAGGCATGGTCCAGCACGGCGGGTTCACCGTTGGCTTTGGCCTCGCGTTCCCACTGCAGCACGAACTTGGCCATGCCGCGCAGCATCGCCATGTCGCCGCCCAGGGCCGGGCGGAAGAATGCCGTGTTGGTAGGCCGGTCGCTGTTGGTGAGCATTTCCAGCGGGTTTTGCGGGTGCTGGAAGCGTTCCAGGCCGCGCTCTTTCAGGGGGTTGATGCACACCACCTGGGCGCCGCGTTTTACCGCATCGCGCAGCGGGTCGAGCATGCGCGGGTGGTTGGTGCCGGGGTTCTGGCCCCACACAAAGATGGCGTCGGCGTGTTCAAAATCGTCGAAGGTCACGGTGCCCTTGCCCACACCCACGCTTTGCCCCAAGGCTACGCCGCTGGCTTCGTGGCACATGTTCGAGCAGTCGGGGAAGTTGTTGGTACCGTACGCCCGCACAAACAGTTGGTACAGGTAGGCCGCCTCGTTGCTGGCCCGGCCGGAGGTGTAGAACTCGGCCTGGTCGGGGGTGGCCAGCTTGTTCAGCTCACGGGCAATCAAGGCAAAGGCAGCGTCCCAGCTGATGGGCTGGTAGCGGTCGCTGCCGGCGTCGTACGCCATCGGTTCGGTCAGGCGGCCTTGGTACTCCAGCCAGTAATCGCTTTGCTGCAGCAGTGAAGTAACGCTGTAGCGGGCGAAGAAGGCGGCGTCGACACGGCGCTTGGTGGCTTCCCAGTTCACCGCCTTGGCGCCGTTTTCGCAGAACTTCACCATGCCGCTTTCCGGGGAATCCCCCCAGGCGCAGCCCGGGCAGTCGAAGCCGCCGTTCTGGTTGGTCTTGAGCAGTGCGCGAATGTTCTTCAGCGCGTTGTCACTGCCAACCCAGGCCTTGGCCACGCTGCGCAGCGCTCCCCAGCCACCGGCGGGGCCGTGGTAGGGCTTGTAGCGTGGGGAAGAGGCTGGGGCGTTGTCCGGTAGATGCTGGTACGAGCTCACGACTTTTACGACTCCGCCGCGGGGCTATATACCCGCGGTGCACTGTGTTTGGGCAGGTGGATAAGGTTGAGGTTGTGCTTGCGCGCCCATTGCAGGGCAAGGCCGGTGGGGGCGGACAGGCTGACCAGGGTCTGGATGCCAGCGCGCAGGACCTTCTGGATCAGTTCAAGGCTGCAGCGGCTGGTGACGATGGCCAGGCCACCCTGGCTGTCGATGCCTTGGCGCAGCAGGGCGCCGATCAGTTTGTCGAGGGCGTTGTGCCGGCCAATGTCCTCACGGCCCATCAACAGTTCGCCGTGCCGGTCCATGAACAGCGCCGCATGCACCGCCCCGCTGTGCTGGCCCAATGGCTGAAACACATCGATGCGCTTGCGCAGGTTCACCAGCCAATCAGCCGGTGGCAGCGGGGCGCCAGGCAGTTTGGTCAGTTCTGGCAGTGCCTGCTCCAGCGCCTCGACCCCGCACAGGCCGCAACCGCTGGTGCCGGCCAACTGGCGGCGTTGGTTCTTCAGGTTCCAGAAGGCGCGGCTGGAAATTTCCAGGTCGGCGTACAACGATGCGCCGCTGCCCGACAACTTGACGTCATAGATTTCTGCCGTGCTTTCAACAATGCCGCTGCCCACGCTGAAACCGACGGCAAAGTCTTCCAGGTCGGTGGGGCTTACCAGCATCACCGCCTGGTTCAGGCCGTTGTAGACAATGGCCAGGGCCACTTCTTCAGCCAGGGGGGTGTTGTCACGCTGACCGTCGTCCAGCTGGACGTAATCGTAGGTGTTGCTGGCAGCGGGCATGGCCAAGGCTGATGAGGCCGCGCAGAACGGGGGCTTGCTGGTCATCGGGGCTTGCTCTTGATCGACGCAATCGGCGGCATTCTGAGGCCACAAGCCTAGGCTTGCAGGCTGGCGCCGTCTAATTGCTAGGGTCTATGCATTGATAGACCGCGTCGATTGGTCGCAGTGCAGCGGCAGATTGAGTCTTGACCTAGACTCCAGTGTCCAACGGTTTCACGTCAACAAGGAGAGCGTCATGAGTCTATTCAGCTTTGTGAAGGAAGCAGGCGAGAAGTTGATCGATCTGCTGACCCCCGGCAATGCCAATGCCGAGGAGCAGTTGAAGAAGCACGTGGAAAGTGTCGGCCTGGGCAACCCCAATATCACTGCCACAGTGGAGGGCGACAAGGTCATCCTGAAGGGCGAAGTGGCCAGCCAGGAGGAGAAAGAAAAGATCATCCTGACGGCGGGCAACATCAAAGGGGTGGCCAGCGTTGATGACCAGATAACGGTTACCGGGCCTGCGGCGCAGGCTGCGCGTTTTGTGACGGTGGAGAAGGGCGACACGTTGAGTGCCATTTCCAAGAAGGTGTACGGCGACCCCAACAAGTATCAGAAGATCTTCGAGGCCAACAAGCCCATGCTGTCGAGCCCGGACAAGATTTACCCGGGGCAGGTGCTGCGTATTCCTGACTGATCAGCGGTGCAGTTTTGCGAGTGAACTCGCTCCCACAGGAATAGCGTTTTCCGGCATTTCCAAAAACCTGTGGGAGCGGGTTCACCCGCGAATAGGCCTTAAAGGCCAGCCAACTATTCCCGGTAGTCTTCCACCGCGGCGAACTCCGCCGTATCTCGCGGTTGTGCCTGGCTGTCGGGTTGACGCACCGCCAGCAGGTGGGCGACACCAAACTCCCTTGCGCTGCGCAGAATCGGCAGGGTGTCATCGATAAACAGGCTACGCCCTGGCTCGAAGCCAATATCCGCCTGCAACGCATCCCAGAACTGCGGGTTCTCTTTCGGGAAACCGTAATCGTGGGAGCTGATCAGCCGTTCAAAATACGGCGCCAGTTCCACCCGCTCCAGCTTCAGCGACAGCGAATCCCGGTGCGCGTTGGTGATCATCACCACTCGCTTGCCCGCCTGGCGGATGGCTGCCAGGAAGGTGTCGGCGTCGGGGCGCAGGGCAATCAGGTGGGCGATTTCCTGCTTCAGCTCGCGGATCGGCAACCGCAGTTCGCGGCTCCAGAAGTCCAGGCAGTACCAGTTCAGCGTGCCGGCATTGCGCTCGAACAGCGGCTCCAGCTCCATTTGCGCCATGGCCCGGCTTACCCCGTGCAGTTCGGCGTAGCGCTGGGGCAGGTGGTCCAGCCAGAAGCGGTTGTCGTAGTGCAGGTCGAGCAGGGTGCCATCCATGTCCAGCAGGACGGTGTCGATGGCGGACCAGGGAAGAACAGGCATGGGAAACTCTCGTTCAGTCGGCAAGCCACGGTATAGTAACCCGTTCACGCCAAGGAGCCGCCCCATGCGCCAGAAACCCACCGTACTCAGCCGCGAAATCGTCGCCAGCAGCCGCCTGTTTCGCGTCGAAGCCGTGCAGCTGCGCTTCAGCAACGGCAACGAGCGTACCTACGAGCGCCTGGTGGGCCGTGGCAATGGTTATGGTGCGGTGATGATCGTGGCCATGCTGGATGCCGAGCACGCCGTGTTGGTCGAGGAGTACTGCGGCGGTACCGATGAGTATGAGCTGTCGCTGCCCAAGGGCCTGATCGAGCCGGGTGAAGACGTGCTGGCAGCCGCCGACCGTGAGCTCAAGGAAGAGGCCGGTTACGGTGCCCGCCAGTTGGAGCACCTGACCGAACTGTCGCTCTCGCCGGGCTACATGAGCCAGAAGATCCAGGTGGTGCTGGCTACCGACCTGTATGAAGAGCGCCTGGAGGGCGACGAGCCGGAGCCGATGGGGGTGGACAAGGTCAACCTGCGCGAACTTGCGGCCCTGGCCATGCACCCGCAGTTCAGCGAGGGGCGCGCGCTGGCCGCGTTGTACCTGGCCCGCGACCTGCTCATCCAGCGGGGGCTGCTGTCGCTATGAACGACCTGCAACTGATGCATGAGGTGGTGAAGCTGGCACGGGTGGCGGGCGATGCCATCCTGCCGTTCTGGCGCGCGGGCGTTGAAGTGACCAACAAGGCAGACGACTCACCGGTGACCGCCGCCGACCTGGCGGCGCATCGGGTGATTGCCGATGGCCTGCTGGCGCTGGCGCCGGCTATTCCGGTGCTGTCCGAAGAAGACTGCGACATTGCCCTGGCCGAACGCCAGGGCTGGAGCCGCTGGTGGCTGGTGGACCCTTTGGATGGCACCAAGGAATTCATTGCCGGCAGTGAAGAATTTACCGTCAACATCGCCTTGGTCGAACAAGGCGAGGTGGTGTTTGGCGTGGTGTCGATGCCCACCAGTGGCCGCTGCTATTTTGGTGGTCGCGCCCTGGGCGCCTGGCGTGCCGAGCCGGGGCAGGCGGCTGTGCCGATCCAGGTGCGCACGGCCCCGTCTGAGGGTGAGCGGTTTACAGTGGTGGCCAGCCGACGGCACTCCAGCCCGCAGCAGGAAGCGCTGCTGGCCGGGCTGGGGGCCGCAGTGGGCGCGCTTGAGCTGGCCAATGTGGGCAGTTCGCTGAAGTTCTGCCTGCTGGCCGAGGGCAGCGCCGACTGTTACCCGCGCCTGGCGCCGACGTCGCAGTGGGACACTGCAGCGGCGCAGGGTGTGGTGGAGGGTGCCGGTGGCGAGGTGCTTGGGGTGGATGGCCTGCCGTTCCGCTACCCGGCGCGGGAGTCGCTGCTGAATCCGCACTTCGTCGCGTTGCCGGCCAAAGCAGTTTGGCGCGAAGACTTCCTTCGGTTGATCTAACCCCTCCGTCACAGGCCTGTATTTAGCAGGGACCTGTTGGAACAACTGTCTTCCACAAAGTCTGAATGCTGGCGCAATCCACCTTGGGTGAGCGGCTTCGGCCGCGAACACCGGCGAAGCCGGTGCCACACACCGCGCTGCCTGCTTCGCGGGTAAACCCGCTCCCACAGGGAATGTGGTTTGCTTATTGAGTCACTGCCCGCGCGGTAGCGCAGTACGGATAGTTGATTAAAAAGCCTGTGGAGTTAACTCTCTGCCAACATTCTGAACGCTGGCATCTATCTTGGACTGCCCCACAAAAGTTGGACAGTTTCAGCTAGCAGCCTTGAGGCCAT
>NZ_JACVVF010000074.1:0-13671 GCF_016648095.1 Pseudomonas sp. S32 | reverse complement strand
CGCCCAGGCGCAGCAACCTTCACGCCCTACACTTCGGCCATAACCTCCCCGGCACTGCGCAGATACGCTTCGTACAGCGCTGCATAAGCACCACTCCGCCCGATCAGGTCGGCATGTGCCCCTTGCTCCACCACCCGCCCATGCTTCACCACGGCAATGCGGTCGGCATCGCGGATGGTCGCCAGGCGGTGGGCGATGATGATCGCGGTCCGCCCCTGGCACAGCCTGCGCAGCGCACGCTGGATGCGCCGCTCGGTATGCACGTCCACTGCCGAGGTCGCTTCGTCCAGCACCAGTACCGCCGGGTCGGCCAGGTAGGCCCGCACCAGGCACACCAGCTGACGCTGGCCATGGCTCAGGTGTGCACCCAGCGGGCCGACTTCGGTGTGGTAGCGCTGCGGCAGGCGCTCCAGCACCTCGTCTGCACCCAGCTCACGGGCTGCGGCTACCAGTTGTGCATTGTCGGCAGCTGGAGCGGCCAGGCGCAGGTTGTCGAGGATGCTGCCGCTGAACAGTACGTTATCCTGCAGCACCACACCCACGTTGCGCCGCAGGTCGTGCTGGGCCAGCGCACGCAGGTCGATCCCGTCCAGCTTCACGGCGCCTTGCTGCACTTCGTAGAAGCGCGTCAGTAACTGCACCAGGGTGCTCTTGCCATGCCCGGAGGGGCCGACGATGGCCAGCACTTCACCGGCGCGGATCTGCAGGTCTAGCCCGTCGATCACCGGGCGCGAGCTGTTCGGCGTATAGGCAAAGCCAACCGCGTCGAAGTCCACCTGACCGCGCGCTTTGGTCAGCGCGTGAGGCGCTGGCGGGTCAAGCACTTGTGGGCGGGTGTCGAGCAGCAGGAAAATGCGCTGGGCTGAAGCGCTGCCGGTGGCGTAGCGCTCGAAAAGGTCCGACAGCTCTTGCAGCGGCCCGAGGAACAGAAACACGTAGAACAGGCTCTCGGCCACCTGGCCCACGCTGACCTTGCCCTCGGCCAAACCGTGAGCGCCGACCAATAACAGCACGGCCATGCCGGCGGTGCTGAGCAATGCGGTAAACGGGGCGAACCAGCCGGCGCGCAGGCTGCCGCGGATCAGTGCCTGGTTGAAGTCTTCCAGCAGGCGCCGGTAGCGTGCCTGGTTGGTCTGCTCCTGCCCGCATTGCTGGATCAGCCGCACCCCGCTCACACTTTCTACCAAGTGGGCGGTGAAGCGGCTGCGCTGCTCGGCCACCCTGGCCCAGTTGCGCTGCGACACCCTTTTAAAGCGCCAGGTGGCCAAGGCCAGCAACGGTACCGTGGCAACCAGGCTGTAGAAGAAGCTGGGGTCGATGCGCCACAGCATCACCGCTGCCAGGCCGCAGCGGAGCAAGGCGCCGAGCAACTCCGGCGGGCCTTGTACCAGCAGGGGCTCCAGCGCATCCACATCACGGTCGGCACGGGAAATGATACGCCCCGCACGGGTCTGGTCGAAGTAGCTCACCGACAACGCCTGCACATGGGCGAACACGTTCACCCGCAGTGCGTTGAGCACGCCGATCGCTGCGCGCCCGGCTATGAACTGCGACACCCCGGCCAGCAAAAATCGCCCCAGCCAGCTGGCGGCCAGCCCCAGGCCCAACCACAGTACCAGACGCTCGTCGAGCAGCCAGTGGTCGGCGCTGGGCATCAGGCCCTTGTCCAGCAGTTCCCGCACGAACCACGGGCGCAGAAACACGGTAAGTACCAGCAGCAGCTCGATGCCGATCACGGCAAGGATCTGCCCGCGAATGGGCTGCAAAAGCGGCAGTAAACGGTGGAACATGCCCCGGTCCAGCGCCTGGCGGGCCAGGCGTTGTTCGATGTCGATATCGCTGGCGGGGGAGTGCTGCACATCAGTCATGGTCGATCCCCAGCAAGTCGCGGTAATGGGCGTTGTTTTCGCACAACTCGGCATGGCTGCCGTTGGCAGTGATGCGGCCGTTTTCCAGCATCAGCACGCGGTCAGCCAGCAGCAGGGTGGAGAGGCGACTGGTGATCAGCAGCAAGGTTGGGCCTTGGCCGCTGGCGCTGTGCAGCCTGCGGATGTTGTGCAGCACCTGGCGTTCGCCCAAGGCATCCAGCGCGCTGGTGGCATCGTCCAGACACAGGATGTCGGGTGCGCCGAGCAACGCGCGGGCCAGGCACAGGCGCTGGCGCTGGCCGCCGGACAGGGTCACGCCGCGGTCGCCCAGCGGCGTGTCTAGGCCGTGGGGCAAGCGTTCCAGCACGTCCTCAGCAGCGGCCAGGCGCATGCCTTCACGCAACTGGGCGTCACTGGCCTGCGGTGCGGCCAGGCGCAGGTTGGCGGCCAGGCTGTCGGAGAACAGAAAGCTTTCCTGCGGCAGCACTTGCACGCGACGGCGCAGGTCGGCCAGGTCGAGGTCACGCACATCGCGCCAACCGGCCGTATCGCTACCGACCTGCACGCTGCCGTGCTGCACATCGGCCAAACGTGGCAGCAGGCTGGCCAGCAGGCTTTTACCCGTGCCGGTTGCGCCGACCAGCGCCACCACCTCACCGGGCAACAGGGTCAGCGAACAGTCCTGCAGGATGGGCCGGCCAGCCTCTGCTGCACTGACTTGCACCTGGTCAAGCTTCAGCCCCAACGGCCCTGCGGGCAGGGTGGCATGGCCGCCAGCGATGGCCGGGCGTTCGTCCAGCAGCTGCCAGATACGTTCGGCACTGGCGCGGGCATCGGCGAACGTCTGCATCACCCGGCCAATGCCTTCGATGCGGAACACCAGTGTGGTGGCCACCAGCAGCGAGGTGACCAGCTCACCGATGCCCAGTGCGCCGGCCGCTACGCGGTGGGCGCCGTACACCAGGATCCACACATGCCCCAGCGCCACCACCGCCTGCGGCAGCGGAATGCGCGAACTGGCGTAGGCAAGGGCGGCGCGGGCATGGCCGGTGAACACCTCGACCTGCCGGGCGAAGCGGGCAATGCGCTGCTGTTCCAGGCCAAATGCCTTGATCACCCGGACGCCACCGATGCCTTCGGCCAGGTCCTGACTGACCTGGTCATAGGCGGCGCCCACGGCGCGGTCCAGGGTGACCAGGCGATCAGTCTGCACCACGAACAGCCATAACCCGGCGCCGGTCAGCAGCAGTGGCACCAGCCCCAGCAGCGGGTCGTACCAACTCAACAGGCCCACCGCAACGATTACCACCAGCGGGGTTTCGATGATCTGCCGCCAGAAGGTGATCAGCGCGTCGCGCACTTTGTCGGCATCGCGGGTGGTGCGGGTGACCAGTTCGCCCATGCCATGGTGCCAGTGGTAGCCCAGGTGCAGGCGCTGCACCTGGCTGAGGATGCGTTCACGCAGGCGCGTGAGCAGGGCCTGGCTGAGCACCAGCGACAGCACGGCGGCGGCGTACTGCAGCAGGCCGCGGCCCAGGGCTATGGCCAGCAGCAGCCACAACCAGTGCCAGGCCACGCTGGCGTCCAGGCTGCCGTCGGCCAGGCGCAGCACGGCGCGGCCGGCGCTGACATCATCGACCGCATGGCCGATCAGCCACTGTTGCCAGGCCAGGCATAGGTTGCCGGCAATGTACAAGGCAGCGACCAAAGCAAAGCGCCAAGGCATTTCGCGGTAGATCGCCAATGCCCGAAGAAGCGGGTGGTTCATGTAGATGCTCGATCAGAATGCGACGCCGCCCTTGTAGGAGCGGCCTTGTGCCGCGAATGGGGCGCGACGCGCCCCCCGGCCCCAAATGGATTCAACGGCGTGTAGCGCCCTGGGTTTCCTTGGCATTGAGCACCGCCGTGTACTCCCCTGGGTCGGCCCCGTTCAGGTAGTAGTTGCCCACGTTGTGCAGCCGCCAGCGGATCGGGTCGTGGGTGGTGTGCACCCGGGCATTGCGCCAGAAGCGGTCGAGGTTCCACTTGCTCAGCGAAGCGCTGGCCCCCAGCAGCGAGAACAGGTCGCTGGAAATCTTCAACGACGCCGCATCGGAATGCGCACGGGCGGTGGCCACGGACAGGATCAGCTCATCCTGCAACGCTTTGTTCTCCGGGTCGCGCTCGTGGTCGTCGAACACCCGCGCCGCCTCGCGCAGTACCGACTCGGCGCCGCGCAGCGCCACGGCGTACTCACCGATCTGGCGAATGACATGCGGCTCGTCACTGGCGCGTTCGACGCCGCTTTCCACCCAGGCCCGGGCATGCTCGCGCAGGTACTCGACAGCCGCCTGCAATGCGCCAGCGGCGATGCCGGTATCGATGGCGGCGTGGAGGATCTGCGGGAAGGTCAGGCCGGTGCGCTTCATCGGCCCGCTGCGGCGGGTCAGGTAGCGCTCGTCGAGCACGATGTTGTCGAAGTTCACCGTGCCGCTCACCGAGTTCTGCTGGCCGAACGCCTGCCAGTCATCCACCAGGGTCAGCCCGGGGGTGTCGCGGTGCAGCAGCACGCCGACGCCGCCGTCTTCGCTGGCGGCGGTCAGCGAGATCCACTCGGCCAGGTAGGAACCTGTGGAGTAGAACTTGCTGCCGTTAAGTACCCACTGGCCATCGGCGCGGCGCTCGACGCGGGTCTTGAGGGCGAACTTGTTCTTGCCGCCGACTTCGGCCAAGGCGTTACCGAAGCGCTTGCCGGCGAGCACGTCGGTAATCAGCCGGTCGCGTACTTCTTCGGGGTAACCGGTGAAGATGCCGCGCAGCATCACGTTGTGAATCTGCAGCAACTGGCCGACGCCTCCGTCGGCGGTGGAGATCAGGCGCACGGTCTCGACCACGGTCTGCACCGAGGTACCGAGGCCGCCGAACTCGGCCGGTACGGCGATGGCGGTCAGGCCGCTGCTGGACAACAATTCGGCCTGGCGGAGGGGGAGCTGGCCATTATTGCGCGGGTTGGCGGCCAGCTCGGCGATTTGCGCGGCGACCTGGCGGGCGGTTTCGATGGCTTCGGTCTCGCTGGTGAGGCGGCGGGCAGGGGAAGGTTCTATGGCACTCATGGTGGGGTCTCGAATTGTCTGAAGAGGCCAGTGCGCCTGTTTCGCGGGTAAACCCGCTCCCACCGGAACCGCAGTGCATGAGCTTTGCGCGTTCCCTGTGGGAGCGGGTTTACCCGCGAATAGCCACACCGCTGTCCCAACGTCCTGAGCAATATCTTTGCCACCCCTTCTCAGGCCGCATCCTGCGTGGCTTTCACAGCATTTTGCTGCCTCAGCAGCAGTCATGTTGCTGATCTGGCAGCACCCCACCCGCAATCCTGCTCCAAGCCAAGCACCCAACCACCTGGCAAAACAAGTAATCCCAGGTAAATCAAGGCCTCCAGCGGTTGGCACGCACACTGCAATGGTGCTTGCACGACGCCCAAGGAGCCACCCCATGTCCCTCGCTACCCCCACAGTAAAACACCTCGCAGACGACCCCTGCGCCCTGGAACGCATCTGGTTCACCCGCTGCCCGGTGCCCACCGCCTCAGGCCTGGCCTACAAGCTCGGCTGGCTGGAGCAGGAGTTCGCTGCCGATGGCTTGCCCGTCTCGACCCTGCAAGAGGCCCGCCAGCTTGGCCATCACCACTACGATCACCAGCTGCCCGGGCTGTTTCGCGAAGGCGGCAACGTGCCTGCGCTGGCGGCACGTGCCGCCAGCTCGCCCAGCCGGCTGATCGGCCTGACCTGGATCGAAGAATGGCAAACCATCCTGGTTCGCCCGGAGTCCGGCATCCGCAGCGCCGCCGACCTGCGCGGCAAGCGCCTGGCGCTGCCGGCCTGGGGCGACAGCCGGCCGGGCAGCATTGCCCGGGCCATGAGCCTTCATGGTTACAAAGGCGCCCTGGCCTCGGCAGGCCTGCACCTGGATGACGTGCAACTGGTGGAAGTGGCACTGCTCGACCAGGCCACTGCCGCCACCCCGGAACTGGGCTTGCAGCGGCTATGGTCGGGGCTGGAATACCTGGCGCGCGGTGGAGTCGATGCGGTGTACGTGAAAGGCGCGGCCGCCGCGGATGCCGCACGTCGGCTGGGCCTGGTGGTCGGCGTCGACCTCGACCTGCTGGCCGACCCGCGCCACCGCATCAACAACGGCACCCCGCGACCGATCACCGTGCATCAACGCCTGCTCGACAACCATTTTGATCTGGTGGTGCGCTTTCTTGCCCAGACCTTGCGTGCCGCCGAGTGGGCAGCCGACAACCGCGCTGCGCTCAACAGCATCCTCGAAGAAGAAACCCGCGCGGGCAGCCAGGGCGTGGCCGAAGCGTACCGCGGTGATTTCCACACCACGCTGGCGCCGGACCTGTCCGCACAGCGCCTGGCCTTCCTCGGCGCCCAAAAAGATTTCCTGTACCTGCACGGCTTCCTCGAAGCCGATTTCGACATCGCCGACTGGGTCGACCCGCGGCCTCTGCAAGCTGCCCATGAACTGCTGGCCCACCGCCGCGCCTGACCTGACTGGAGATTGAACATGACCGTACTGATCAACGAACGCCCCGTCACTGCCGAGCTGCAAGCTTTCATCGACCAGGTGGTGGCCGAAGCCGAAGCGGCCTTCAGCGTATTTCGCGAAACCCACACCATCACCGCCAATGGCACGGTCGGCTTCATCGAGCGTGTGCCGGGTGAAGAGTTGCTGGTGTCGGTGAACTACGGGGGGCCGTGGAACCACCGCAAACCGCTGCAGGCCACCGTCACCGACTTTGCCGGCAACGTCATCGTCGGCAAGGGTAAAGGCGGCCTGGGCCGTTACACCAAGCTGTTCCAGACCCACCCCGACGTCACCACCGTGTCCCACGTGCACAGCCCGTACCTGGGCGCTTGGGCGCAAACCCATCGGACCTTGCCGTTCCACTACGTGCCGGTGCAGCGCTACCAGCTGGCTCGCGAGCTGCCGGTGTACATCGACCGGCGCCAGGCCGAGGTGGACTTCATCCTCGACAAGATCGCCGAGAACCCTTTCAACCTGGCCATCCTGGAAGCCAACGGCGGCTCCACGGTGTGGGGCAAGCAGGGGCTGCAGGCCACGGCAGAGTTCATCCTGTTGCTGGAGGAGGGCGCGCAGATCCAGTTGCTGGCCGATGCTTTGGGTGGGTCGCGGCCTTACGGGCCGGGTGTGTTGACCCAGCAGTGGAAGATGAGCGGGTTGTATGACCGTGCTACCGAATTGGGCCTGGTGCCTGGCATCGATCGGGGTAGCTGATTTCGGCGGCAATGCGCACCCCTGCCTTCCAATACAAGGACCTGACTCATGGCAGTAAAAATCCTCTGGTACCTGACCACCCCCGACGGCCCTTACCCTTGGGAGCCCAACGGCCGCTGGCACACCGATTTCGAACACCTCAAGCAACTGGCCATCGCCGCCGACCGCCTAGGCTTCTACGGCTCGCTGCTCGGCTCCAGCCCCAATGAAAGCCTGGCCGTATCGGCAGCGCTGATTGACGCCACCAAGCGCCTGCGCTTCCTGGTCGCCCAGCACCCAGGTGAGCTGTCGCCAGCGGTGCTGGCCAAATGGGCGCTCACCTTCGACCAGTTTTCCAACGGCCGGCTGCTGTTCAACGTGGTCAACGGCAACGACGCCGGCCTGGCCACGCTGGGTGTGCACTACCCGCACGATGAACGCTATGACTTCAGCCTTGAGTACTGGCGCGCCTTCCAAAGCTTCTACGCGGGCGAAACGGCGGGTTACGACGGCCGCTACGTCAGGCTGTCACCCCGTTCGCCCGCCGCTGCCCATCACCCGCTGGGCGGCTGGCACCCACCGAAGCAAAAGCCCGGCATCCCGCTGTGGGGCGCCGGCACCTCGGCACCGGGCGTAGCCCATTCGGTGCAGTTGCTGGACGTGTACCTGAGCTTTGCCGACACCCCGCAAAAGCTCGGCGACAAGTTCCGCCGGGTGGCGACCGAGGCGGCGAAGATCGGCCGCGAACTGACCTACGGCACCCGCCTGCAAGTGATCGTGCGCGAGACCGAGGAAGAAGCGTGGGCCCATGCAGAGCGCCTGTTGCAGCGCACTTCGCTGGCCACCGCGCGCGCAGCCATCGAACGCCAGTTGCCGCCCGGGCAAACCTTCGAGAGCTACGTCAGCGACGACCCGCGCATTCAGCGCAACCTCGACAGCATCCGCGCCGGGCGCCTGCCCACGGCCCGCGAGCTGGAGATCTACCCCAACGTCTGGCTGGGCCCCAGCCTGTTCGGCTTCAACATCCTCGGCCCGGCTGCCGGCACTTACCTGGTCGGCAGCGCCGAACAGGTCGCCGAGCGCATCCGTGAATACGAGGCCCAGGGCACGTCGGCATTCATCCTGTCGGGCTTCCCGCTGATCGATGAGGCGCACCGGGTGGCAGACCTGCTGTTCCCGCTGCTGGACCTGGACCATGGCTTCGAGGTGCCGCGCCTGGGCCCAGTGAGCAAGCCTGGCGTGGCGCAACCGGCGTAAGGAGAGGGTGATGAGCGAGCTGTTTTCGCGCCGGGTGTTTCTCGGCAACAGCCTGGCCGTTGGCGGCAGCCTGCTGCTGGGCAGCGGGCTGCTCAGCGGCTGCGACAGCGGCGCGCCGGCAACTGCCAGTGCAACGCTGCCGGGTTCGCCGGTGCGCGGTGGGCGCTTGCGGGTGGGCATTATCGATGGTGACCAGGCCGGCAACCTTGATGCGCACAAGCCGGTGGGCGGCGGCATCATCCGTGGCTGGGCGCTGTACGCCAAGTTCTGGGAATGGAACGCCGACGTCAGCACCCGCCTGGCACTCGCCGAGTTCGCCGAGCCGAATGCCGACGCCAGCGCCTGGACCATCCGCTTGAAGCCTGGGCTGGAGTTTCACCACGGCAAAAGCATCACCGCCGACGACATGCTGTTTTCCATCCTGCGCCTGACCGACCCGCAGCTAGCCTCGCCCTTCGCCGGGCTGGTCGGCGCTATCGATCGGCAGGCCCTGCGCAAGCTGGACGAGCGCACCATTGAAATACGTTTCAAGCAGGGGCAAAGCTTCTACCCGCTGGATGAAACGCTGATCAGCTTCGGCGGCATCGTGCCCACCGACTACCACCCGGTGACCAACCCGGTGGGCGCGGGGCCGTACCGGCTGAAAAGCTTCATACCTGGCCAGCGCTCGCTCTACACCCGTTTTGAAAACTACTACAAGCCTAACCGCCCCTATGCGGACGAGCTGGAAATCATCGAATTCAAGGACCAGGTGTCGCGGGCCGCAGCGCTGCGCGCCGGGCAGATCGACGTGGCCAGTGGTGTGCAGGCCGAGCACAGTGCGCTGCTCAAGGCCGACCCACGGCTGCGCCTGTATGCCTCGCCGAGCACCTCGTTCACCGGCTTCAACCTGAACCTGGCCAGGGCGCCGTTCCAGGACGTACGGGTGCGCCAGGCGTTCCGCCTGCTGGCCGACCGCCAGGAACTGGTGGCCCGTGGGCTCAATGGCTTTGGCCGGGTGGCCAACGACTTGTATTCGCCCCACGACCCCACCTACAACCACGCCATTGCCCAGCGCCCCTACGACCTGGACCAGGCCCGTTCGCTGCTGCGCCAGGCGGGGCAGGACGATTTGCGCGTCGAACTGACCACCACGCCGGGTCCCGGCGTCAACGCTGCGCTGGTGTTTGCCCAGCAGGCCCTGAAGGCCGGGGTGCAGGTTAAGGTCAATCAGGTGGACGGCTCGGTCTTCAACGGCCCGCAACGCGAGCAATGGCAGCTGTCGCCGGGTTCGACCCCGGCGCGTGGCTTTCTTGCCTCGGCGCTGCACAACGATGCACCGCAGGCCATCTACAACCGCAGCAACTTCCACGACCCGCGCTTTACCGAACTGTTCCAGCAGGCATTGGCCCAACCCGACCTAGCGCGGCGCACGGCCTTGGTCCATGAAGCCCAAACCATCCAGCACGAACGTGGTGGGTTGCTGATCTGGGGCTTTTCCGACGTGCTCGATGCTGCGTCGGCCAAGGTTGGCGGGCTTGCCCCGGAACAGACCACCTTCGCCTCCTGGCGCTTTGACGAACTCTGGTTGAACCCCAATGCCTGATCCTCGACACACGCCCCGCACGCCGGCCTGGCTGGCCTGGTTCATCGGCCGCCTAGGCTACGGGCTGCTGACCGCGTGGGTGATAAGCCTGGTGGTGTTCATCGCCACCCAGGCGCTGCCTTCGGACCCGGCGCGGGTGATCCTCGGCCCGGATGCGCCGCTGGAAAGCATCCTTACCCTGCAACGGCAACTGGGCCTCGACCAGCCGATTTTGGTGCAGTACCTGCGCTGGCTGGGCGCAGCATTGCGCGGGGACTTGGGCATTTCGCTGGACTCACAGGTACCGGTGGCGCAGCTGCTGTTCGGCCGCCTGGGCCACACCCTGGCCCTGCTGGCCGGGGTGTTGGCACTGGTAGTGCCGTTGGCCCTGCTGCTGGGGGTGAGTCTGGCCCTGCGGCGTGACAGCCGGCTGGACCGCTGGGGCCTGTCGGCGCTGATTCTGCTCAAGGCCACGCCGGGGTTTTTGCTGGCCATCGGCCTGGTGCTGTTGTTTTCCATGCCGGGCATGGGTTGGCTGCCGGCGGTGTCGATTCTCGACCCACAGTTACCGCTGTGGCAGCAGTGGCCGTCGCTGGTGCTGCCGGTGCTGGCCCTGAGCCTGACAGCGCTGCCGTACCTCACGCGCATGGTGCGGGCCTCGATGATCGAGGCGCTGGAGTCCGAGTATGTGACCGCCGCGCGTCTGCGGGGCATCCCTGAGCGGCGCATCGTCTGGCGGCACACGTTGCCCAATGCCCTGACCCCGGCGATCCAGGGCGTGGCACTGACCCTGCGCACGCTGGTCGGCGGTGCCCTGCTGGCCGAGGTGGTCTTCAGCTACCCGGGTATCGGCACGGCGTTGAACGCCGCGATCCAGATGCGCGACCTGCCGATGATCCAGGGCGTGGTGCTGGTCATCACCCTGGCGGTGGTGCTGATCAACCTGCTGGCCGACCTGCTGACCGTATTGCTCACCCCCAAGCTGCGCACCGCGCGCCGGGTGCGGATGATCCGCCGTATCCGGCGCGGCATTCGCCCTTGGTGGCGACGCGCGCGCAGCACCCCTGCCCAGGAGGCGACCCATGAGTGAAACCCGTTGGCTGGCCGACCCACAGGTGCGGCGTGGCGCCGTGATCACCTTGCTGGTGGCGCTGCTGGCCGCTTTCGGCCCCTGGCTGGCACCCCATGCGCCCACGGCGATGGTCGGGCCGGTGTACGGCCCCCCGGCTGCCGGGGCGCCGCTGGGGCACGATTTTCTGGGCCACGACCTGCTCTCGCGGTTGCTCAGCGGCGGCCTGTCGGTGCTGTGGATGTCGGTGGCAGCCGCCACCCTCGCATTGCTGGTTGGCGGCAGCCTGGGCCTGTTGGCCGGCTTCTCGCGCAGGCGCCTGGACCAGGCGATCAGCTGGGCGGCCGACGTGTCGCTGGCGTTCCCGGACCTGATCCTGGTGCTGCTGATCGTGTCCATGCTCGGCCGGGCGCCTTGGCTGATCGTGCTGACCGTGGCCATTGCCTTTACCCCGGGGGTTATTCGTCTGGCCCGCGGCAGTGCCGTGGCGGTGGCCGGGCAGGAGTACGTCGAGGCGGCGCAGATGATGGGGTACCCGCGTTGGCGCATCCTGTTTCAGGAAATCCTGCCGAACATCCTCACGCCCCTGCTGGTGCACTTCGGCAACATGCTGACCTGGGCGGTGGGGATGCTGTCCGGCCTGAGCTTTCTGGGCTACGGGGTGGCACCGCCGGCGGCGGATTGGGGCCTGATGATCAACGAAAACCAGGCCGGCCTGCTGGTGCAGCCCTGGGCCGTACTGGCGCCTGCATTGCTGATCGGCGTGTTTGCTTACGGCACCAACATCCTGGCCGAAGGGATTGGCCGGGCCAGTGCACGGATCGGGGAGAAGCAGCCATGAGCGCGCTGTTGAATGTGGCGAGCGAAGTGTTGCAGGTCAGCGACCTGCGGGTGGAGCTGGCCGGGCAGGTCGATGTGCTGGCCGAGGTGTCGTTCAGCCTTGCAGCAGGCGAAATTGTTGGCCTGGTAGGCGAGTCCGGCTCGGGCAAGACCACCTTGGCCACGGCGTTGCTGCGTCATGCCCGGCAGGGTGCACGTATTGTTGGCGGGCACGTGGTGGTGGCCGGGCAATCGCTGCTCGAACTCGAAGGCGAGGCCTTGCGCCTGGCCCGTGGCGGGCTGGTCGGCTATGTGGCCCAGGACCCGGCCACGGCGCTGAACCCTGCGCTGCGCCTGGGGGCCTTGCTGCGTGAGACCCTGTTGGCGCACCAGCCTGCATTGCCGCGTGAAGCGCTGCGCCAGCGTATCGGCCAAACCCTGCTGGATGTGGGGCTGCCTGATGATGACGCCTTTCTGCGGCGGTTCCCGCATCAACTGTCTGGCGGGCAGCAGCAGCGGGTGATGCTGGCGCTGGCGTTTGTCTTGCGGCCAAAGCTGATCGTACTCGACGAGCCCACCACAGCACTGGACGTGACCACCCAGGCCCACGTGCTGCAGACCGTCAAGCGCCTGTGCCGTGACCAAGGTGTGGCGGCGCTGTACGTCACCCATGACCTGGCGGTGGTGCGTGACCTGGTCGACCGGGTGATGGTGATGTACGCCGGGCGCCTGGTGGAAGTGGCCGGGCGCGAGGCGTTGTTCCGCGCACCGCTGCATCCTTACACCCGCGCCTTGCTCGCGGCCATTCCCGACATCGCCCGACGCCAGCCGTTGCAGGCGATTGCCGGGCATGCCCCGGCACCGGGGCAGCGCCCAGGCGGCTGTGCGTTTGCGCCGCGCTGCGGCAGGCGCCGTGCAGAGTGTTCAGTGATCGAGCCGTCTTTGCTGGCCGATGAAGGCGGGCATCGGGTGGCCTGCCTGGTGCCGCACCGGGAGCCGCTGCCCCTTGGTGAGGTGGCTGCCGAGGCTGTTGCGGCGCCGGGCGAAGCGGTGTTGCTGGACGTCCGCGAGCTGGATGTCGCCTACGATCGGCAGGTGTTGTTCGACGTTTCCCTGCGGGTGTGCCAAGGGGAGTGCCTGGCGCTGGTGGGCGAGTCAGGTTCGGGCAAGACCAGCCTGGCCAGGGCCATTGCCGGGCTGGGCGAAAACGTTCAGGGGCAAATGAGCTACGCCGGCGAGCCTTTGGCGTTTGCCGCGCGTGAACGCGATGCGCGCCTGCGTCACCAAATCCAGTACGTGTTCCAGAACCCCTATAGGGCCTTGAACCCACGGCAGACGATCGGGCAAACCCTCAGCGCGCCGTTGGCGCACTTTTTCGGGGTACGCGGTGCTGAAGCGCGTCAGCGGGTCGAGGCTGTGCTGGAGCGGGTGTCGCTGCCGGCGCGTGTGGCCGACTTGTACCCGCATAGTTTGTCCGGTGGCGAGCGCCAGCGCGTGGCGATTGGCCGGGCGTTGATCTGCGAGCCGAAGTTGCTGGTGTGTGACGAGATCACTTCGGCGCTGGATGTGTCGGTGCAGGCGTCGATTCTGGCGTTGTTGCAGCGATTGCAGGGGGAGGGGCTGACCTTGTTGTTCGTTACTCATGACCTTGGGGTGGTTCGGGCGATTGCCGACCGGGTGCTGGTGTTGCGCCAGGGGCGGGTGGTGGAACAGGGGGCTGCCGAGCAGGTGCTTGGGCGGCCGGTTGATGCGTATACCCGGACGCTGGTGGAGCATTCGCCCAGGTTGCGTGTTGGGCTCTAGGTGTATGCCTTGGGTTGTCTGGCGCCTGTGAC
>NZ_JACVVF010000073.1:0-14517 GCF_016648095.1 Pseudomonas sp. S32 | reverse complement strand
GATGGTAGTGTGGGGTTTCCCCATGTGAGAGTAGGTCATCGTCAAGATTCAAACCCCAAAGCCCCTGTCTGCGATGCAGACAGGGGCTTTGTCTTTTCCAGGACGGCTCAGAACTGATAGCTGACGGTGGCCGTCACGTTTCGCTCTTCACCCATGTAGCAGTAGTTCAGGCTTGCGCAGGACGTGATGTAGCGCCGGTTAGTCAGGTTGTTGGCGTTCAACCTCACATCCACGCCCTTCAGCCCGACTTTGCCGAGGTCATAACCCAGCGAAGCATCCACCAGCGTGTAGGACGGCACCTTCATGCTGTTTTCCGCATCGACCCAGCTATATCCCACGTAACGTACACCCCCGCCCAGCCTCACACCATCGAGCACACCTTGGCGCATATTGTAGTCAGCCCACAGGGACACCATCTGCCTGGGCGCCTGGGTGGGTGAGTTACCTTTGTTGTCCAAGTTGCCGGCTACCAGGCTAGGCATCTGCTTGGTGTATTCGATATCGGTAAAGGTGTACCCGCCCAGCAGTTTCAGGCTGTCGGTCACTTGTACATGAGCTTCCAGTTCCAACCCCTGGGAGCGCACTTGGCCAACGGGGCGATAGAAATCCTCATTGGGCTGCTTGGATGCCAGGTTCTCCTGTTCAATATGGAACACCGAGGCCGTGAACAAGTTGTCGCTGCCCGGTGGCTGGTACTTGATACCGGCTTCCCACTGCGTGCCTTCGGTGGGTGCCAGCGGCTTGCCTTGTTGATCGGACACGGTGTTCGGGTTGAATGACTCCGAGTAGCTCAGGTAGGGCGCGATCCCGTTTTCGAACAGGTACAAAACACCTGCACGGGTAGTGAACTTGGTACGCGCATCATTGGCCTTGGTATCCCTGTCGCGATCACGCTCGGATACTTTTACCCAGTCCTGCCGCAGGCCGAGAGAAAACCGCCACTGATCCAGTTCCACCAGGTCCTGCAAATACACACCCGTCTGTTGCAAGCGCCGTTGATAGCGGTTCTCCCCTGCTACCTGCAGGTTGCCATTGCGATACTGGGGGTTGCCGGCATCCAGCGGGTCAACCGAGCCATAGCGCCATGCCACATCGGCCTTGCGACGCTGAAAATCGGTGCCCAGCAGGAAGGTATGCTTGGCGGCCCCGGTGAACACCTCTGCCTGCACCATGTTATCGATGATGTAGGAATGCAGGCGCTCGTCTCCGCCGGTGTAGGCCCTGTTCAGGACAGTGCCCTCGTTGCCTGCCCAACCGGCCGAATACACCTGGTCCATCGAGACATCGGAATCCTGGTAGCGGAAGTTCTGCCGTGCAGTGAATACGTCATTGAACCGGTGTTCGAACTGATAACTGAACGACTGCTGTGTGCGTTCGTAGTGATCGATGTTCGGTTCACCCTCGAAGAAGTGGTCCGACAAGCGCAAGCCGTTGCGCTTGTGCAGCATGCCATCTGCCGGGTTGCCGCCATGGTAGCCCCCGCTGGGGTCATGCTGAAGGTACGCCTGCAGGGTCAGCGAGGTGTCTTCCGTGAAGTCCATGCTCAGCGACGGTGCAAGTGCGTAGCGCTCTTCCTTGTTGTGATCGAACTGAGTGTCTGAACCGTCTGCCAGGCCTGTCAGGCGGTACGCAATGCGCTTGTCGTCATCCACAGGCCCGCTGAAGTCGAACCCCATGCCACGCTGCCCCTGAGTACCCACGGAGGCCTGAACCTGACGGTAGGGGCTGAACAGAGGCTTCTTGGTAGTCAACGCCACCAGGCCACCTGGCGAACTGCGGCCATACAGTACCGATGACGGGCCCTTCAGTATGTCGATGCGCTCAAGAAAATACGGGTCTACCTGCATGGTGCTGTAGGTGCCGTTGTCCCCCATGGACTTCAGGCCGTCTACGTAGATGTTATCCACCGAGCCATCGTTGAAGCCGCGCATGGCCACGTAGTCGTAGCGGTGGGTCGCCCCATAGGGGTTGGTTAGCACACCGGGTGTATAGCGCATGGCCTGGGCGACGGTCTGTGCCCCCTGGTCATCCATCTGCTGGCGGGTGACCACCGACACTGACTGAGAGGTTTCCACCAGCGGCATGCTGCTCTTGGTGGCAACCTGGCTATGCGTGGCGTTGTACCCCTCCATGCTGCCCAACGCATTACCCAGGGTGAAGCTGCGCACATCGGTGTCGGGCAACGCCAGTGCGGCTTCTTGCGGCTGTGCCTGCAAGACGTAATTGCGTGCGTTCTGGCTCAGGGCTACCAGCCCGCTTCCTGCCAGGAGGTGTCGCAAGGCTTGTTCAGTGCCGTACTGGCCTTGGAGGCCATTCGATTGCAAGCCGCGGGTAAGTTGCGGTGTGCTCGACAGGGTAATGCCAGCCTGCCTGGCGAACTGGTTGAGTGCCTCATCGAGTGGGCCGAGTGCGATCGCGTAGCTTTGGCTAACCACTGGCGTATCGTCGGCTACGGCCAGCAGAGGCGTGGTCGCTACGCCCAGGACGGTGCCGAACAAGGCTGCGCGTATGGCTCTACCCAGTATTGATTGCAGGACAGGTCGAAAATCATTCGCGTTGCAGGGCGGCGTGTACTTCATGGCGATAGGCATTTATGAGTCCGTGAATTGAATAGGGCAGAGGGCGCCTCAATGTCCTAGCCGGACCAGAATCAAAAATCCGCCATCTTCCAGAAGCGCTGCCTAACTCAGGCGCTCCACCCGTATCCACAAGCGCGTGAGCTCGCGCAGTTGTACTGGCAGCGTGCGGGGTAACAGCCGCACCAGTTGCTCAGGGTCATCGAGGCGGAAGACACCCGACAAGCGCATGTCTGCAATGTTGTCGCTGCAGGTCAGGTAGCCATGGCGGTAGCGGCTGACTTGCGCAAGAAAGTCGGCCAGACGCATGTCCCGAGTCACGATCAACCCCTCGGTCCAGGCCAGTGCATCCATGCTGGCAGGCTGCTCTCGCTGTACTCCGTCACGCGTTACCCGCCAGGCCTGGTCCGGCTCCAGCCATTGCCAGCCCCCCGTATCGGCTTGTTGGGCTGCCAGCCGGCCGTGGCTGAAGCTGGCATGGACGCAGTCACCCTCAAGGCGCAGCGCGACGCGGCTATCGAACGCCTGCAGCAGCGCGTCCTTGGTATATACGTGTACTGGGAACTGTGGGTGCAGGGTTTGCCGACAATCGAGCATCAGCTCGCCGCGCCTCAACTTCACCACCAGCTGCTGGCCATTGAACGCCACATCTACCGCACTGCGGGTGTTGAGCTGCAGGCGTGTACCGTCGGCAAGGGTGATGTGCCTACGCTCGCCCGTTGCGGTCGCGTAGTCCGATGACCATGGGCTGATAAGGTCCAGGTCTTTGGCCAGCCAGGCGGCCGAACCCACCATGGCAAACCCGCCCAACAGCTTCAAAGCCTGCCGGCGCTGAAGGCGTTTGTGACTGGTTTCCAAGGTGCGCAGTGCTATACCGGCAGCAGGGACCGCCCGCAGGTCCAGTTCCTGATCGAGATGGACAACCCGTTGCCAGGCCAACTCGTGGCTCGGGCAAGCATTGCGCCACTGCATGCAGCGCTGCTCAAAAGCAGGGTCATTGCCATGCTCGCGCAGCGCGACCCTCCACGTAATGGCTTGCCTTACCGTTTTTGCATCTGGAGGAGCACAGGTCATTGCACGTCGTAGCGCAACAGGTAGCAGTGATAGAGCGCGTCAGCGATATGACGCTCCACGGTACGCACGGAAAGCCCCATCCGCTGCGCAACCTCCTTGTGCTTGAGGCCCTCGCACTGGGCCAGCAGAAATGCTGTACGGACCTTGGGCTTGAGGCCATCGAGCATGACAGCAATGCGCTCGAGCAGCTCCAGCAGCAATTCCTGGGTTTCGACACTGGGCGCGTGAGCCTGCGGCAGATGTGCCAAAGCCTCCAGATAGGCCTTGTGCAATTCTTCTCGGCGCCAATGGTCGATCACCAGCCCGCGGGCAACAGTGCGCAAGAACGCTCTGGGTTTTTGCAGATGAAGGTGCTCACGTCGCTGCAACAGCCGCACGAAGGTGTCCTGCGCCAGGTCGGCAGCATCAGCCGCGCTCCCCAGGTGATGGCGCAGCCAGCCATACAACCAGCCGTGGTGGTCATGATAGAGGGCTTGGACAGGATCGTTGCTGGGCATTGTCGGCGGTGCCATAAAGGCTTTAATGATAACGAGTCTCATTGTTCCGCTGGTGGCCGCATTTTGCAACCTTGTCGGCCCATAGCAATGCTGCGATCACGCCTGGCGAAGCTTTTGGCTGTCCAGGTATCTGCGAATTGCAATTGCAGCGCCGTTGAGGTGGCGCTCCAGTACTGCGATAGCTTCGTTGACCCGCTTGGCGCTGGCGGCGTCTACCAGTGCCGTATGGTCGTCCTGCGTCAGTTTGCCCAGGCCCATGGAGGACAGGTGAAACCGCAGAAACCGTTCCTCCTGGTTCAGTTCGTTATCAATCAGGCGCAGCAGTTTCTGGTTCGGTGCGCGGCAATACAGCACCATGTGCAGCAGGCGGTTGAGGCGAGCGATCTCGGCATGCCGGGTTTCGTTCTCCAACTGCTGGATATAGCTGCGCGCATTAGCGATGTCCTGGCCTTCAAGCAGCGGGATGGACTGGCGCAAAGCCTCGCTCTCGAGCAGCACGCGCAAGGTATAGGCGTCTACCGCGTCTTCGCCGATCAGCGGCGCAACTACGGCACCCTTGTGCATCTGCACATTCAACAGCGCCTGCGCTTCCAACTGCCGCAGCGCCTCACGTACCGGCATGCGGCTGACGCCATAGAGGGTTGCAAGCTCCTGCTGCCGGATCGCGGTGCCGGGCGGCAAACGGCCGTCCAGAATGGCACTGCGCAGACGTTCCTCGATTATGCCACGGGCCAGGTGCGGCAACAGCTGTTCGCTGGTCAGCACATTGCTCAGTTTTATTTTCTCGGCCACAAAACGCCTGCCTTAACGTTCACAAAAAGTTGGATCCAATCAAGCTAGTTACGGCTTATGGGCATGTCAAACCTGCGGCTATCAGCGCACTGCCCCAAAGCGCGGCTATGGTGGAGTAAGTCGCCCTGCAAAGGAAGTAATGCAAATGAAGATGTAGGGCCAGAATGCAGCCTGGCTGACAGGCGGATGGATGATTTCGATGTGCCATTGTCTTTTGCGCTAACAGGCCGCACCATCGCAGCTTTCGACTGGCCGGGACAGGGCTTGGCTGTGGCGATCTCCCCGATGCTCAAAACCGTGCTGCACCGTATCGCCCTGGCTGCGTTGCTGGGCGGCATGCTGCTGGGCGGCCTGCACGCCGATTGGGACTTCGCACAGATCAGCCGCAAGTCCGAGGCCCTCTATGGCCCGCTCGGCGCCGGCAAAGCGCGTATCGATGCCTGGCAGAACCTGATGACGTCCCAGAAACAAGGCAGCGAGCTTGAGCGGCTGCAAGTGGTCAACCGGTTCTTCAACCAGCAACTGCGTTACGTTGAGGACATCGACCTGTGGGGTGAGGTCGATTACTGGGCTACCCCTGTTCAGGCCCTGATCAAGGGTGCCGGGGATTGTGAGGACTACGCAATCGCCAAGTATTTCAGCCTTCGGCGTATGGGCATTCCCAGCGAAAAGCTGCGCATCACCTACGTCAAGGCGCTGCGACAGAACCGCGCGCACATGGTACTGACTTACTATTCGACACCCCAGGCCCAGCCTCTGGTCCTGGACAGCCTCATGGACGCCATCAAGCCGGCTAGCCAGCGCCCAGACCTGCTGCCGGTCTACGCCTTCAACGGTGAAGGCTTGTGGCTCACCGGGGCTGCTGGTAACAAGAAGGTCGGCGATACCAAGCGGTTGTCGCGCTGGCAAGACCTGTTGAAGAAAATGCAGGCCGAAGGCTTCCCGGCCGAACCGGTTTACTGAAGGAGCACAAATGTCACTGTTCAAACAATTGCTGTTGGCTATTTGCCTGTTCCTGGTGGTCGCCTTCAGTGGCAGCTTCATGGTCAGCCTGGAAAGCTCGCGCAGCCAGTACGTCAACCAGCTGCGCTCGCATGCCCAGGATGCGGCCACCGCCCTGGCATTGTCGCTCACGCCCAACATCGACGACCCGGCCATGACCGAGTTGATGGTCAGCTCGATCTTCGACAGTGGCTACTATGCAAGCATCAAGGTCGTCGACCTGTCCTCCAACGCCGTGCTGGTGGAACGTCACGCCGAGCCGGACCCAGGTGGCGTGCCGCGCTGGTTTGTGCATTTGATAGGCCTGGAGGCTGCCGGCGGCGACGCCATCGTCAGCCGTGGCTGGCAACAGGCGGCCCGGGTGGAGGTAATAAGCCACCCGATGTTCGCCATTGCCAAACTCTGGCAAAGCGCCCTGGGCAGCCTGAGCTGGTTGCTGCTGTGCGGGGCTGCCAGTGCCGTGCTTGGCGCACTGCTGCTACGCCGTCAGTTGCGCCCGCTGGACTACATGGTCGAACAATCCCACGCCATTGCCCGCCGTGAATTCCTGAGCCTGCAAGAGCTGCCACGCACACCGGAGCTGCGCCGCGTGGTGCAGGCCATGAACCAGATGGTCGAGAAGCTCAAAGCCCTGTTCACCGAACAGGCCGAGCGCAGTGAGCGGCTGCGTGCCGAGTCCTATCAGGACACCCTCACCGGGCTGTCCAACCGCCGTTACTTCGAGATGCAACTGAACGCCCGGGTCAGCAACCTGGAGGAAGCCCGCGCAGGCTACCTGCTGTTGTTGCGTGTGCAAGGCCTGGCCGGGCTGAACGCGCGGTTGGGCGGGCAACGTACCGACCAGTTGCTGCAGGCTGTGGGCGAGCAGTTGCGGCGCACCTGTGGCAGCTACCCGGAAACCAACGACCTGATCTCCCGCAGCCGCGGGGGTGAGTTCGCGGTGTTGGCCCCAGGCATGGTGCATGAGGAGGCCATTCAGCTTGCCCAGGCCTTGGAAGCCACCTTGCAGAGCCTGCACGAAACCGGTGCCAGCGACATCAACCCCGTGGCCTGTATCGGCCTGGCGCCTTACACCCCCGGCGACGCACCGCAGGCGCTGCTCAAGCTCGCCGACGAAGCCTTGGCCCGCGCAGAAAACCAGCCAACCCCTGGCTGGGTGTGCCTGGAGCAAGGGGTAGCTGCTGTTGCCGCAGACAGCCAGCACGACTGGCATGAACGCCTCGACCAGGCGTTCAGTAATGGCCATTTCGATCTGTTCTTCCAGCCTGTGGTGGATTGCGCCACCGCGCAGCGAGTGCTTCATCACAAGGTGATATCGCGCCTGAAAGACCGTGAAGGCGAGGCCCTGCCGGCCGGCCGCTTCCTGCCCTGGCTCGAGCGCTTTGGCTGGATGCCGCGCCTGGACCTGCTGGTGCTGGAAAAAGTACTGGCCCACTTGCGTGGGCATGATCAGGTGCTGGCGCTGAACCTTTCCGCCGCCACCTTGGCCGACCCCAAGGCATTGCAGCGCATTTTCGAATTACTGGGCCACAACGCAGCCCTGGGCCCGCGCCTGGTGTTCGAGATTGGTGAAGAGCAGTTACCTGACCAGCCTGCCCTGGAACAGCTGACGCGGCGCCTGCACGGGCTGGGCTTCGGCCTGGCGCTGCAGCGCTTTGGCGGCCGCTTCAGCATGATCGGCAACCTGTCGCACCTGGGGCTGGCTTACCTGAAGATCGACGGCAGCTACATCCGCAATATCGATGAGGAGCAGCACAAGCGCCTGTTCATCGAGGCCATCCAGCGCGCTGCCCACAGCATCGACTTGCCGCTCATTGCCGAACGTGTGGAAACCGAAGGCGAGCGCCTCGTGCTATGCGAAATGGGGGTAGGGGGTATCCAGGGGCAACTGGTGGGGGAACCTGCACCCTGGCGATAAGTACAAGCCATTACGTGCATCAGCGGCCTTGCGCCGCATAAGGGCCGCAATGCGGCCCTTTGCACAGCCTGTCAGCGCTCGCGCAGCGCTTCCGAGCGGGCCTTCATGATGGGCTTGAGCAAGTAGCTCATGATGGTTTTCTTGCCGGTCATGATATCCACCGTTGCAATCATCCCGGGGATGATCAGCAGCGGTTTCTCGTCGGTGCCAAGGTGGCTGCGATCGGTGCGCAACCTGATCAGGTAGTAGGTGGTCTTCTTATCTTCATCGGTAATGGTGTCGGCGCTGATCTGTTCAAGCTTGGCCTTGAGCCCGCCGTAGATGGTGTAGTCATACGCGGTGAACTTGACGGTCGCTTCCTGGCCCGGGTGCAGGAAGGCAATGTCCTTGGGCAGGATCTTCGCTTCGATCACCAGCGTGTCGTCCAGCGGCACGACCTCGATGATATCGCTGCCCGGCTGGATCACACCGCCAATGGTGTTCACCAGCAATTGCTTGACGATACCGCGCACTGGCGAGGTGACCATGGTCCGGTGCACCCGGTCATCCAGCGCCTTGCTGGTGGCGGTGGCCTTGTTCAGCTCGGTACGCGCTTCGTTAAGCTGGGTAAGCGCTTCGCTGCGAAACTTGCCACGGGTTTCCTCGATCTTGCTCTGTACCTCGCGGATGGCCGCCTCGGCGCGGGGTATGGCCAGGGCGGTGGAATCCAGCTGGCCGCGGTTTTCCACTTCCGCCCGGCGCAGGCGCAGCACCTCTACCTGGGAGATCGCCCCGGTCGCCACCAAGGGCTCCGACATGCTGATTTCCTTGCGCAGCAGCTCAAGGCTGTTGGCGTACTGGGCACGCTTGGAGCTGTACTCGCGCAGCTCTTGCTGGCGCTGCACCAACTGCTGCTGCAGGCCGCCAATTTCGTCCTGCAACTGCTGGCGCCGGCTTTGATACAGCGACTCTTCACTGGCCGCTTGGCTCGGTGCGGCTTTGCGCAGTTCCTCGTCAATCTGCAGTGGCTTGTCGTCCACCTCAGCGCTCAGGCGCTGCACACGCAGGGCCATGGACAGGCGATCGGCCTCGGTTTCGCCCACGTTGGAGGCGAAGCGTGTTTCATCAAGGCGCAGCAAAGGCTGGCCAACTTCGACGATCTGGCCCTCCTTGGCAAAAATTTCCGCCACGATGCCGCCTTCCAGGTTCTGGATTTTCTGCACCTTGGAGGAGGGGATCGCCTTGCCCTCGCCGCGGGTTACTTCATCGATAGGCGCCACGCTGGCCCAGATGATCAAGAACACGAAGAACAGGATCACGCCCCATATGGTCAACCTGACGACCCGCGGGGCATCCTCGATGAGGGCCTTGTTGACCTCTGGAAGTGGCTGCCCACCGAGCGAGTCACTGCCCTTGAAGTAACGCCGCATGCCTTCCTTGATTTGCCCGAAATCCAGCTTACGCAACACTGATCTGCCCCTTCTTCAGCGCGTCCATGACCGCGGCTTTCGGGCCGTCGGCAACAATCTGCCCGCGATCGATCACGATCAGCCGATCCACGAGCGAAAGCAGTGATGCACGGTGAGTCACCAGCAGCACCGTCTTGCTTTCCACCACCGCCTGCAGGCGCTGTTTGAGGCGCTCCTCACCGGTGTTGTCCATGGCGCTGGTCGGTTCGTCCAGCAGCAGGATTTGCGGGTTCAACAGCAGCGCACGGCCAAGTGCCACGTTCTGCCGCTGGCCACCGGACAGGTTCTGCCCACGTTCGCCTACCTGCAGCTCATAGCCATCCGGGTGCAGCCGCGCGAACTCGTGCACGCCTGCCAGCTCGGCGGCTTGCAGGATCATCTCGTCGTCGATGTAGCGCGCGCCACTCACCAGGTTGTCGCGCAGGGTGCCTGCCAGCAGCTGGATATCCTGCGGCACATAGCCAATGTTGTGGCGCAGCTCGCTGACGTCGATCTGCCGGATGTCTACACCATCTACCAGCAGCGAGCCGCCATCAGCCTCGTAAAGGCCCACGATCAACTTGGCCAAAGAGCTCTTGCCTGAGCCGCTGCGGCCAATGATGCCGACCTTCTCGCCGGGCCGAATGGTCAGGTTGATGTTCTTCAGCGCCATGTTCTGCTGGTTGGGGTAGGTGAAGTCCACCCCGCGAAACTCGACGCTACCCTGCAGCACTCTGCGGCTGAGGGGCCGCTCTTCGAAGTTGCGCTCCTGTGGCAACTCCATCATGTGGTCGGTAGAAACCATGGTCACCTTGGCCTGCTGGTAACGTGCCAACAGGCCGTTCAGCTGGCCCAGCGGGCCCAGCGCGCGACCGCTGAGCATGTAGCAGGCCACCAGGCCGCCCATGCTCAGGTTGCCGTCGATGATCAGGTAGACGCCCACGCAGATCATCGCCACACCCGCCAGTTGCTGAATCAGCATGGTGATGTTCATGGCCAGGCTCGACAGCACCTTCACGCGCAGCTCCAGGCGGCTGAGGGTACCGAGGGTCTGTTCCCACATGTACTGGCGCTCGCTCTCGGCATTGTTGACCTTGACCGCATCCAGGCCGGCGAGGGTCTCGATCAGGCTTGACTGGCGCTCGGAGGCCAGTGCCATGGTCCGCTCCATGGTCGCCATCAAAGGGCGCTGCAAGGCATAGCCAATACTCAGCGCCAACGGGAAGGCGATGATCGGGATCCACACCAGATGGCCGCCGATGATGGCGATGACGATCAGGATCAGTACCGTGAAGGGCAGGTCGATCAGGCTGGTCAGTGTCAGCGATGCCAGGAAGTCGCGCAGGCCCTGAAACTCGTGGATGTTCTGGGCGAAACTACCGACCCTGGCAGGGCGATACTTCATCGACATGCCGACGATACGCTCGAACAGCGTGGCAGAGATGATCAGGTCGGTCTTCTTGCCGGCAAGGTCCAGGCACAACCCGCGCAGCCCTTTGAGGATCAGGTCGAACACATAAGCGCCCGCGATCCCGATCGCCAGCACCCACAGCGTTGAGGTCGCCTGGTTGGGGACCACCCGGTCATACACGTTCATCACGAACAGCGGAGCGGCCAGGGCGATCAAGTTGATCACCAGGCTGGCGGCGATGGCGTCAATGTACAGCCATTTGCTGCGCAGCAGAGTGTCGCGGAACCAGGACTTCGCACGCGGAATGAGGTTGCCGTGGTTGACGTCAAATTTGTGCTGCGGCTGGGCGAAGAACACCCGGCCACTGTAGTCATCCTGGAGTTTCTCGCGGCTGATGTGCACCTCGCCGCCATCGCTTTCGCTAAGCAGCAGCCGTGCAGTGTCTTCATTTTCCCAGCCAAGCAGAACCGCGCTTCGCCCGCCTTTGAGCAACAGCATGGCCGGCATGGCGATGCTCGGGATCTGCTCCAGCTTGCGCTGCAGCAGGCGCCCTTGCAGCCCAGCCCTGGCAGCCGCACGGGGCAGTAGTTCAGGGCTCAGCCGCTGCGCTGGCAACGGCAGGCCCGTGGTCAACATCACGCGGCTGGCTGGTTTTTGGTGCAACACACACAGGCTCAACAGACTATCCAGCAGGGGATCGTCGTGCTGGCTGCGTGGATCGTGGTTGAGTTCGACTCGACTGACTTCGGATTCCACGCGGCGCTCTCTTCATCCTTGTGGTGGGTAGGGGTGGGCGCGCTGCCTTGATGCTGCAGGCTGGCAACCCTGGCGTTCAGTGGTGTTGCGGCGTATCAGCGCCGGGCGATGTGCATCGCCGTGGCAAAATTTTGGCAATGGTCGCTTTGAATCCATTTTGAGTAAACAGCTGTCTCGTTCACTTTACTACCTGACGTCGGATGGCCCTGAAATGTTTCATTTCTGAACCACTCGCACTTCATTCGCAGGTGTCAGCATAGCTAGCAAAAGGCCATGGCGACATCGCTTGCGACCAGAATAGCTGATGCCATTTAACAGGCGCTGGTTTGCTGACGCCGTTTGGTAATCGATTAGTCAAAATTCATCTATTAAATGCAGCCTCTGTACCAGCCTGTATTCGATAATCATCACGCGCCTCAACCCCACCTGGACGTCCTTATATACGTGATTCCACTCTGCTCGTTTGATTTGCGGCAGCGTGTTTACGTGCCGACAAGTGGCGTCGGGCTGCAGTCCACGGGTGATGAATCGGCAAGCTTTGTGCTTGCCGTGCGTATATTGGGCCGGTGAATAAACGTAAATGACCTTATATTGACGCCTATGGTCTGATGGAACCCGACGGACGGTAAGCCGGTGGCTAATCCTCGGATTTCTAAGCCGCTAAACCCCCGTGTGGTGGGCGATGCAGCTGTTTTTTGTGACCCAAGGCAGTTGCCGTTGAGAAACGCTTGGCTAAGGTAAAATATCAATGTGACATTACCTAACCGATTGTTTAGGATGGCCATCATAAGGTCAATAGTTTGGCAGTTATGTAATCGCTGGCAGTTATAGACGAAATATTGACGTCAAAATGCGTCAAGTGAATATCGACATCATTCCAGATCAGGTGGCCACGATTGCCGCTCTGGCACGGAAGTACCCTACAGGGTCACACGGAGAGTCCAATGAGCAGCGTTGTAGCCATCGTCAAAAGTATTGTCGGCCAGGTTATTGCGGTATCCCCAGAAGGCATCCGGCGTGTACTGATCGAGGGGGATCGACTTCTGGCCGGCGAGCAGGTGCTCACTGGCGCTGGTGGTGCAGTAACGCTTGAGCTGGCAGATGGCCGACTGCTCGACCTGGGCCGCGACAGCCAGTGGAGTGCCGACACGCCTGATAGCAGCACCGACCTGGGCCAGGCCGCTGCGCAGGCCGCGCCTTCGGTAGCAGAGTTGCAACAAGCGATCGCTGCGGGTGTCGACCCCACTACCGACCTAGAAGCCACTGCGGCAGGCCCTACGGCAGCCGGTGGCGGTGCCGCGGGCGGTGGCCACAGCTTCGTCATGCTGGAAGAGACGGCAGGCACCGTTGACCCGACTGTTGGCTTCCCCACCGAGGGGCTTGGCTTCGCTGCTGGAGCCAATCGCCAGGATGTTGGTGGCGCGGACACCACGGCCAACAATCGTGCGACCACGCCCGGCACGACCGGGGATGTCGCCACTAACCTGGTGCTGGGCGCCACGCCTTCCATTACTGAAGCGGGCGGGGTGATTGTCTATACCGCCACCGTTGGCCAGGCTCCCAATAGCGACCTGGTGGTCACCCTGTCCAATGGTGCGGTCATCGTCATCCCTGCCGGGCAAACAACCGGCAGTGTCAATGTCGTGATCCCGCCGAATGACACGCCCTATGTCGATGGCGGTCAGATTTCTACGGTTGTGACCGGTACCACCGGCGGTGGCGGGTTGATTGTGACCTTGCCGCAAGACCCTGCGGTAACCCAGGTTACCGATACCATCGACACCACAACCGCGACGCTGACAGCCACCCCGTCGGTGACCGAGGGCGGTGTGATCACTTACACCGTGACGCTGAGCAACCCTGGCCAGACCCCGGTGACCGTGACTTTGTCCAACGGGCAGGTGATTACCGTTGAGGCTGGCAAAACCCAGGCTAGCGTGGATTTCCAGGCGCCGCCGAACGATGTTTACAACAACGGTTCGACCGTCAGCGTGAATATTACGGGTGCAACGGGTGGTAACTTCGAGCAACTCACGCCCAATACGAACCCGGCTGTTACCACGATCAACGATTCGATCGATACCACCACCGCGACGCTGACGGCGAACCCGTCGGTCACCGAAGGTGGTGTGATCACTTACACCGTGACGCTGACCAACCCTGCCCAGACGCCGGTCACTGTGACCCTGTCCAATGGTCAGGTCATCACTGTTGAAGCGGGTAAAACCCAAGGCAGCATCGACTTCCAGACGCCGGCCAATGACGTGTACAACAACGGCTCGACCGTTTCCGTCACGATTCAGAACGCTACAGGCGGCAACTTCGAGCAGCTGACTCCTAACCCAACCCCAGCGGTCACCACGATCAACGATTCGATCGATACCACCACCGCGACTCTGACGGCGAACCCGTCGGTCACTGAAGGTGGTGTGATCACTTACACCGTGACGCTGACCAACCCGGCTCAAACGCCGGTCACTGTGACCCTGTCCAACGGTCAGGTCATCACTGTTGAAGCGGGCAAGACTCAGGGCAGCATTGATTTCCAGACCCCGGCGAATGACGTGTACAACAACGGTTCGACCGTTAGCGTCACGATTGAAAATGCCACGGGCGGCAACTTCGAGCAGTTGACCCCGAACCCAACCCCAGCTGTTACCACGATCAATGATTCGATCGACACCACCACTGCGACCCTGGCAGCGAACCCGTCGGTGACCGAAGGTGGCGTGATCACTTACACCGTGACGCTGACCAACCCGGCTCAAACGCCGGTTACCGTGACCTTGTCCAATGGTCAGGTCATCACTGTTGAGGCGGGTAAAACTCAGGGCAGCATCGATTTCCAAACTCCGGCCAATGACGTCTATAACAACGGTTCGACCGTTAGTGTCACGATCCAGAACGCTACGGGCGGCAACTTCGAACAGCTGACTCCTAACCCGACTCCAGCGGTTACGACGATCAATGATTCGATCGATACCACCACCGCGACTCTGACGGCGAACCCATCGGTCACCGAAGGCGGTGTCATCACTTACACCGTGACACTGACCAACCCGGC
>NZ_JACVVF010000072.1:0-15082 GCF_016648095.1 Pseudomonas sp. S32 | reverse complement strand
CCCCCCCCCCCCCCCCCCCCCCCCCCCCCCCCCCCCCCCCCCCCCCCCGGCGGTCAGATGTCGTACTGCAGCACGTTCTCGACGCTGCGCACGCCGAGCTTGTTTTCCACGGTTTCGCGCACTTTGTCGTAGACGAAGTTGTTCAGCGTGAGCACTGCGGTGCCTGCGTAGTAATGGGTCTTGTCCAGCTTCCACTGAATGCCCAGCACGTCGTCGTCCAGCTTGGGTGCCGAGGCCTGGACGCAACTGACCACCATCACCACATCGTTGTTGGCGGTTTCGATACAGGCGGCCATGCCGACCATGCCGCGGGCCTTGTTCTGGCGTTTATGGTCGACCACCTTGGCGTCATCCTGCACGGTGGTGAGCTTGTCGAACGCCAGCTTGGCCAGGCCGCCGAGCTTGGTGCCGCCGAGGATGGCGTTGCCCGCCACGCCGATGGCGCGGATGGCGACTGCACCCACGGTCACCGACAGCTCTGCCGAGGTTTCCAGCTCGAAACTGCGCTTGGGGATGGTAAAGCCCAGGTCGCGCATCACATCGACGAATTTGTCGTACCACTCGCGCGACTGTTTTTCTGCATCGAAGGCTTTATCAGCTACCAGGGTGGCGAAGTGAAAGGCGTTCTTCACATCGTGGCGGCTTTGCGTGGACATGCCCGCGCCGCAGGCCAGCAGGTTGCCTTCGACCAGGATGGCGGAATCGTTGGTTGTAACTTGTGTTGCATCGGACATCTGCAAACTCCTTGGTGATTACCCCTGAGAGCAGGGGCAATCACCTTATCCAGCACGCCGGCAAGGCGGCGCGCTGAAGGGTTTCCAGAGCAGCTAGCTGGCGCCGGGGTACCAGCGCGGGGTATAGGCCCAGACCCCGCCCGCAGCCCTCGGGAATACGCAGGTGGTCGACGAGCCAACCAGTACCATGGTGCGCATATCGACCATTTCGGGCACCAGCTCGTCCAGGGTGACTACCCGCAGTGTCTGCCCCGGCCTACCGATATCACGGCCAAGGACTACAGGCGTGCGCCCTTCGCGATGGCGACGCACCACTTCCAGGGCGGTGCCCAGCTGATGAGGGCGGGCTTTGGAAATGGGGTTGTAGAACGCCAGCACCAGGTCCGCCTGGGCAGCCAGGTCGAGGCGTTTCTCGATGATCGACCACGGCTTGAGGTTGTCCGATAGCGACATCACACAGAAGTCGTGCCCCAACGGCGCGCCGGCCTGTGCGGCGGTGGCAAGGCATGCCGAAACGCCGGGCAGCATCTGCAAGTCAACCCGGTGCCACGCAGGGTCGTCGGAGGCGTGCAGTGCTTCGAGCACAGCAGCCGCCATGGCGAACACGCCGGGGTCGCCTGACGACACCACCACCACCGAGCGGCCTTCGGCGGCCAGCCGGAAGGCATGGCGGGCACGCTGCATTTCTTCACGGTTGTCGGTGCAGTGCACCACTTGGTCGTCGCGGAACGGGCCGGCCATGCGCACATAGGTCTCATACCCCAGCACATCCTCGGCCTGTGCCAGCTCGGCCTTGACTGCCGGCACCATCAGCTCGGCTGCCCCGGGGCCCAGGCCGATCACCGCCAGCCGGCCGCGTCGGCGCCCCACCCCGGCGACATCGACCGGCGCTGACGCCACACCGATCACCAGGCCCGGCTGTTCGATCAGCCGGGCACCGGGCACGGCAGCTGCAACCATACTCGCCAGCCCTGTTGGGCTTGGCGCGAACCGCAGGGCCACGCCAAGTGCCTGTGCGGCTTGATGCAAATCGGCATCGGCCATGGCCTGCTCGTCGGCCAGCACACAGGCCAGCGAAAGCGGCGCGATGCCCGCCTGCTGCAACGTTTCAGGCAGGTTGGCCAAGCAGCCACCGGCAACGCCTGCCACCACCGAGCGCGGGTGGATGAGCAGTTCATCGCGGCTGGCCGGGCGTGCTTCGCAGCCCACATGAATGGTGCGGGTGGCCGCGTCACTGGCCGGTAACTGCGCCTGTATCAACCATGGCGCCTCGCCTGCTATGCGCACGGGCTCGCCGGCCAGCAGGTCGGAAACAAAGCGCTTGCCCTGCTCCAGGTCAGCCAGTGCATAGCCTGCGGGCGGGTTCAGCAGGCAGGTACCGAAGCGCAGCTCGCCGCTGGTGGTGATGGCCGGTGTGGCACCCAACTGTTCGGCGATTTCGCGGGCCATCCGGTTTACCCCGGCCAGGCCCCCGAGCAACGGCACCACGGCGCTACCGTCTTCGGCGACGGCCAGCACCGGCGGCTCGTCGTCCTTGTCGCCAAGTACGCCGGCAAGGCTGCGAATCACGATACCCGCAGCGCACAGGGCAATGAGGGGCGTGCCGTCTTCATACAGGCCACGCAAGGTATCGCCGAACGCGGTGTAGTACGCATCCGCGCCCGGAACGCGGCCGGCCAGGCCGTGGATACGCGCCTGGGGGTAGCGCTGCTGAATGCGCTGCGCCGTGGCCAGACTGCCCGGCCCCAGTACGACGATGGCCGGCGCCCTGTGCATGTTCACCCCTGCCATTTTTCACCCGGCACGATAATCAGCGAGAAATACGGCGACGATTGCGGGTCGACAGCGTCCAGCGGCACGATCTTCTGGTTGGCCATGGTCGCCCGTTCCACGTACAGCGCACGGCGGTCCAGGCCAAGCTCGGCGAGTACCTGGCGCACCTTGGGGAAGTTGCGGCCAAGCTTCATGATCACCGCCGCGTCGGCGTCGGCCAGGCGGCGCTTGAGCTCTTCTGCCGGCAACACGCCAGAGAGCACAGACAAACTCTGGTTGCGATACACCAGCGGCGCGCCCAGCACCGACGCGCCACCGAGCATGGAGCACACGCCCGGCACTACCTCGGCTTCATAGCGCTGGGCCAGCCGGTCGTGCAGGTACATGTAGGAGCCGTAGAAGAACGGGTCGCCCTCGCAGATGACCGCCACGTCGCGCCCGGCATCCAGGTGCTCGGCAACCTGCACGCTGGCTTCGTCGTAGAAGTCGCTGATCACCTGCTCGTAGGACAGGGGGGCAGGCAGCACCTCGGTGGTCACCGGGTAAACCAGTGGCAGCAGCGTCTGCTCGGCCTGCAGGTGCGCTTCGATGATGCCGAAAGCATTGCCGCGCTTGCCCTTGGCCACGAAATAACCCACCACTGGGGACTCACGCAGCAGTCGCAGGGCCTTGAGGGTGATCAGCTCGGGGTCGCCAGGGCCTACACCCAGGCCGATCAGCCTTCCACGCGGGGCCATCACTCCACCTCCGTGGCCAGGGCGTTGACGGCAGCAGCGGCCATCGCACTGCCCCCCAGGCGGCCTTGCATGATCACGAACGGAACGCCGCGGCTGTCGGCGGCCAGCATTGCCTTGGATTCCGCGGCGCCCACGAAGCCTACCGGGAAGCCCAGGATCAGCGCCGGGCGCGGGGCGCCGGCGTCGAGCATTTCCAGCAAATAGAACAGCGCAGTGGGGGCATTGCCAATCACCACCACACTGCCTTCCAGGTGCGGCCGCCACAGTTCCAGGGCGACGGCCGAACGGGTATTGCCGGCTTCCTTGGCCAGCGCTGGAACGCTGGGGTCGCGCAGGGTGCAGATGACCGGGTTGTTGGCTGGCAGGCGCGCCCGGGTAATGCCTTCAGCCACCATGTGCGCATCGCAGAGGATCGGTGCACCGCCCAGCAGCGCCTGGCGCCCCGCCTGGCCTGCGCCTTCGGAAAATTGCAGGCCGTCGATGGCGTCGACCATGCCGCAGGCATGGATCACCCGTACAGCGAGCTTTTCGAGGTCTGCGGGGATCCGCTCCAGCCGTGCTTCCTCACGGATGATCCGGAAGGAATTGCGATAGATCTCCTGACCATCGCGGATGTAGTCAATCATCAAGGTGCTCCGTCGGCAGGGCGAGCATGGCGCCTGCTTCATTCAAGGTAATGTCGGTGGCGCGCAAGGCGCCAAACCCCGGTTGACGGGGGTTGCGCAGGTACAGGTCGTAGCGGCCAGGGGCACGCGCCAGCAAGGTGACCGGGGCAACGTGGGCCACCGCGCAGGAACGCTCGCAGCCACTGAGGTGCACGCTGCCCGGGGCGCCCGGGCCCAGCAAGGCAGCCAGGGCAACGGCATCTGCCTTGGTTTCGGCCATGGCTTTGGCGCAGCCGCTGGCGCCGGTACAGGCACTGATGCGCGCCAGCGGTTGCTGGCCGTCGCACATCAGGCCGGCCGCTGCCAGGGTGGCCTGGGCCTGCTCGTGGCCGTTGGCGTCGAGGTTGGTCAGCACCAGGCTTTGCCAGGGGCTCATGCGCAGGCTGCCATCACCCTGCTGGCGCGCCACCTGGGCCGCTGCACGCAGCATGGCCGGCGTCAGGCGGCCCTGGGGCGGGGCTACACCCAATGCCAGCCCCTGCGCCTGGGGCAGCAGCCCCAGCCACGACACCTGGCAGGGCTGGCGGCGCCAGCCGAGCACGGCAGCATCGCGGCGGATGGGCAGGCCAAGCCCGTCGACGAACGCCGCAGGTGGACACTCGCCCAGCAGGTGGCGCATGCGCGTCTGCGCCGGTGTCGCCAGGTCCAGAAAACGCTCCAGCACCCCACGTACCAATGCCAGGCCATGCGCCACCGGCACCGCGCCAAGCACCTGGCCATCAGCCGGGCAGCTCGCCAGGCCGAACGCCAGCCAGGTTTGCCCCTCCACGCGCAGGGCAGACAGCCACAGGTCATGGGGGTGTTCCAGCATGGCCAGGCGCTCACCCGCGTCCAGTTGCACGGCAAATTTGGCCGATAACTGGTGATAACGCGGGGTGCCTTCGAGCAGGTCGAGGATCTGCCCGGCCAACGGCCGGGCATCAAGCAGCATGGCCGGGTCATGGCCGGCCAAGGGGCTGAGCATCAGGTTGCGCACATCGTCACCGGCTGCCTCGCGCGGGCCCAGGCCCGCGGCGAGCAGGGCCTGCACCAGGCCCTGGTGATCGCTGCCTACACCACGGATCTGCAGGTTGCCCCGGTTGGTGGCCTCAATCACCCCACCCGCAAAGCGTTCAGCCGCAGCGGCCACGGCTTCGGCCTGGTCGGCCAGCAGCAGCCCGCCAGGCAGTTTGACGCGGCAGATGCCGCCATCCAGCGCGCTGACGATACGCCACAGCCCCGGGCAGGCCGAGGGGCGGGGCGAAGGGTGTGGGGTTCGAGCCTGCATCAAAGGGGTGTCCGGCAATCCGTGAAACTGCGCTTGAGTGTAGAAGGCGCGGTATTATGCCTGCTTTGTCTGCTGGCATGAAAAGCCGGTGGTCGAGCACCCTTGGCACTGGGTTGGAAAACCCCGCCCCTTCGCGGGTAAAACCGCGCCCACAGGGGCGAGCAGCAGCCTCAACAATGGCGGAATGAAACACATGGCACCCTGGCTGACAGTAGTAGGCATCGGCGAAGACGGCTTCACTGGCCTTGGCAAGCAGGCCCGGCGCGCCCTGCTGGGCGCCGCGCGCATCTTCGGCAGCCCCCGCCAGCTGGCCCTGCTGCCCCGCTGTGTGGCAGGCGAGCGGCTGGGCTGGCCAAGCCCGTTCTCGCTGGCGCCGGTGCTGGCCCTGCGTGGCGAGCAGGTCTGCGTGCTGGCCAGTGGCGACCCGATGTTCTACGGCGTGGGTGCCAGCCTGGCACGCCAGGTGCAGCCGGGCGAAATGCACGTGCTGTCGATGCCCTCCTCCTGCGCCCTGGCCGCCGCCCGCCTGGGTTGGCCGCTGCAGGAGGTACAGGTGGTGTCACTGGTGGCAAGGCCGCTGGCTGTGCTCAATGCCCATCTGCACAGCGGCACCCGGCTGTTGGTTTTGAGCAACGACGGCGACAGCCCGGCCGCCATCGCCGCACTGCTGTGCGAGCGGGGTTTCGGCCCCAGCCGGCTGCGGGTGTTCGAACACCTGGGCGGCGACGCCGAGCGCAGGCTGGAAGGTAGTGCCCAGGGCTGGCCTCACCCGGCGACTGCCGCGTTGAACCTGGTGGCTGTCGAGTGCATCGCCTGCCCCGGTACCCCGCAGCTACCCCGCGTGGCCGGGCTGCCCGATGCCGCCTACCGCCACGACGGGCAACTGACCAAGCGCGACGTGCGCGCCATCACCCTCGCCCGCCTGGCACCGCAACCCGGCGAGCTGCTGTGGGACGTGGGCGCAGGTTGCGGCTCGATAGGCATCGAATGGATGCGCGCGCACCCAGCCTGCCGAGCCCTGGCCATCGAGGCTGACGAAGGCCGCCAGGGCCTGATCGAGCACAACCGCGATGCGTTGGGTGTGCCAGGCCTGCAACTGGTGCGCGGCAAGGCGCCAGCAGCGTTACAAGGGCTGGAGCAACCTGATGCCATCTTCATTGGCGGCGGCGTCACCCGTGAAGGGGTGCTGGCCCAGTGCTGGGCACGCCTGCGCCCTGGAGGGCGGCTGGTGGCCAATGCGGTGACGTTGCAAAGCGAGCTGGCCCTTGCGCATTTTCGCGAACAGTACGGTGGCGAGCTGACCCGCATCCATGTGGCCCATGCGCAGCCGCTGGGGGCATTCGACACCTGGCGCCAGGCACTGCCCATCACCCTGCTCGAAGCGGTAAAACCCGTTGATGCGTGAAGAGACCCGCGAGCAGCCCGCGCCCCTGCGCAGCGGCCTCACCACCGGCAGCTGCGCCACCGCCACCAGCCTGGCGGCCGCCCGCCTGCTGCTGACCGGGGTAGCCAGCGATGCGGTCAGCATCACCCTGCCCAAAGGCAAGGTGGTGCAGATGCGCCTGGAGTTCTGCCGCCTGGCCGACGGCAGCGCGGAGGCCGGCACGCTCAAAGACGCAGGCGACGACCCAGACGTGACCCACGGCGCCCTGCTCTACAGCCAGGTACGGTTGCTGACCGAGCCAGGCACACGCTTCGTCGCCGGTACCGGTGTAGGCACCGTCACCCGCCCAGGCCTGGTGCTGGCGGTGGGCGAGCCGGCCATCAACCCGGTGCCCCGGCGCATGATCACCGAGCACCTGCACGCTCTGGCTGCCGAATGGGGCTATGCGGGCGGTTTCGAGGTGACGGTGAACGTGCAGGGGGGCGAGCAGTTGGCCCTGAAAACCATGAACCCGCGGCTGGGCATCCTGGGTGGCCTGTCCATCCTGGGCACCAGCGGCATCGTGCGCCCGTTCTCGTGCGCAGCGTACATCGCCTCCATTCACCAAGGTATCGATGTGGCCCACACCAATGGCTATACCCATATTGCTGCGTGCACCGGCAACGCCAGCGAGGACACCATGCGCCGGGTGTACGGGCTGCCGGAGATCGCCCTGATCGAAATGGGCGACTTCGTTGGCGCGGTGCTCAAGCACCTGCGCAAGGTACCCGTGCCACGCCTGACCCTGTGCGGGGGGTTCGGCAAGATCAGCAAGCTGGCCGCCGGGCACATGGACTTGCACAGCCGCCATTCCAGCATTGACCTGCCGCAGTTGGCCGGCTGGGCAGCGGCAGTGGGCGCCGCCCCTGCGCTGCAGGCCGCCATCATCGCCGCTAACACCAGCCAGCAGGCGCTGGCAATGGCCCATGCGGCAGGTGTGCCACTGGGCGATGCGGTATGCGCCCACGCGCTGGCTTTTGCCCGCAGCGTGGTACCGGCCCAGGTCCAGGTGGAGGTGGTTGCCATTGATCGCCAGGGCGGCATCGTCGGCCGGGCAGGTGCGCAATGAGCCAGCGCATCCTGTTGCTCGGCGGCATCACCGAGGCCCTGGCCATCGCCCGGCTGCTGGGGCCGCAGCACGTCTACAGCCTGGCCGGCATCGGCCGTGTGCCGGACGACCTGCACTGCCAAGTGCGGGTGGGTGGGTTTGGCGGTGCGTCGGGGCTGGCCAGCTACCTACGTGAAGCCGGTATTACACTGCTGGTCGATGCCACCCACCCGTACGCGGCGCAGATCAGCGCCAATGCTGCCAGCGCGGCACGCATGGCCGGTGTCCCCTGCTGGGCCCTGCGCCGCCCGGCCTGGCAGGCGCAGGCGGGGGACGACTGGCGCGAAGTGGACGGCTGGGCGGCGTTGATCAACCAGCTGGCGCCGTTCAGCCGCCCCCTGTTCACCTTGGGCCGTGAGCCCCTGCAACACCTGCACGAGATTCCACCAACGCAGTTCTGGACCTTGCGCGCCCTGCAGGCCTGCCCGGGCAACGCACGCTGCGAAGTGATAGGTGCGCGTGGGCCGTTTCAGCTGGAGGATGAGCGGGTGTTGTTCACCAGCCGGGGTATCGACGTGCTGGTCAGCAAGAACAGCGGCAGCCTGGCCACGGAGCCCAAGCTGGAGGTAGCGCGGGGGCTGGGTGTGCCGGTGTTGATCCTGAAGCGGCCAGTGCTGGCCGAGGTGGAGCGGGTGTTTTATAGCGGGGCGGAGCTGGCGGCGGCGTTGGGGTTGGGCTGATTGCGGGTTCCTCGGCGATTACCTGGATGACGTGGGGATTGCTGGGGCTGCGGTGCAGCCCATCGCGAGCTCCGCTCGCTCCTACGGAGGTGGGCGATGTTTCTGACGGCTTGGACGTGGCCTGATTGGCACTGCTGCCGTAAACTCGGGCACCCCCTCTGGAAGGCGCTACCCATATGGAAATGCAATGGTGGATCTGGCTGGTGTTCGGCATCGCGCTGATATTGCTCGAGCTGGTCCTGCCAACGTTCTTCATCCTCTGGTTCGGCATCGGCGCCGTGCTGGTGTCGCTGATCGCACTGGCATTCCCCGATCTTCAACTGGACATGCAGGGGCTGCTGTGGGTCGTGCTGTCCTCGGTCACCACGGCACTGTGGTTCAAGGTGTTCCGGCGCAAGCAACCGGACGTGCGCTGGACAGCCGCCAGCGTGATCGGTGAAGTCGGGCTGCTCACAGCCACCGTGTCCGAGTTCCACAAGGGCCGGGTGCGCTTCCAGAAGCCCATCCTGGGCAACGAGGAATGGGTCTGCATCGCCGACAGCGACATCCCCGCCGGCGAACGGGTACGCCTTACCGCCATCGAGGGCAATATCGCCCGGGTCATCCGGGCCTGAATCCGTAAAAAAGGAATTTGTCACCATGACCAGTCTCATCGTCGTCGGCGCCATCGCCCTGTTCGTACTCATCACCGTGTTCAAGGGGGTGCGTATCGTGCCTCAGGGCGAAGAATGGGTAGTAGAGCGGCTGGGCCGCTACCACACCACCCTCAAGCCCGGCCTGAATGTCGTCATCCCGTACATGGACGTGGTTGCCTACCGCCTGCCCACCAAGGACATCATCCTCGATGTGCAAGAGCAGGAAATCATCACCCGCGACAACGCCGTGATCGTTGCCAACGCGCTGTGCTTCGCCAAGGTCGTCGACCCGCAAAAGGCGTCCTATGGGGTGCAGAACTACGCGTTTGCCGTCACCAGCCTGACCATGACTTCGCTGCGGGCCATCGTCGGCGCCATGGACCTGGACGAAGCGCTGTCCAGCCGTGAGCAGATCAAGGCGCGCCTGCGCGAAGCCATGTCGGAGCAGACCGAGGACTGGGGCGTGACCGTTCGTTCGGTAGAAATCCAGGACATCAAACCTTCCGAGAACATGCAGCTGGCCATGGAGCGCCAGGCGGCTGCCGAGCGTGAGCGCAAGGCCGACGTCACTCGCGCCGAAGGCGCCAAGCAGGCGGCGATCCTGGAAGCAGAAGCACGCCTGCAGGCCGCCAGGCTGGACGCCGAAGCGCAAATCAGCCTGGCCGACGCTTCTGCCCGGTCCATCTCGATGGTGAAGGACGCGGTGGGCAACGAGACCGTACCGGCCATGTACCTGCTGGGCGAGCGCTACATCGGTGCCATGGAAAACCTGGCCAGCAGCAACAATGCCAAGGTGGTGGTGCTGCCAGCAGACCTGCAGGAAACCGTGCGCGGGCTGATGGGCCGCAACAAGGTGTGAGGCGACCGGGGGCGCCGAGCCCCCGCCCCCTGCGTCACGTCACCGCACCCCGGCATTTTTGCCTATACTCGCGCTTACAATAGCCACCACGATTCCTGACCGGATCTCTCCATGCCCCCACGTCGGCACATTGCCTGGATAGCCTGCCTTGCAGTGCTGTTCAACCTGCTGGCCATGCCGCTGTCTTCTGCTGCGCCCAAGGGCCCGGCAGAGCAGCTGCTGTGGGGGGCATTCTGTTCCAGCATGGCCAGCAAGGCCAACGTCGATGTCCAGGCCCTGGCCAAGATCGACCTTGGCCCGCAAAGCGACGACAGTGCCAGCCTGATGAACTGCTGGTGCTGCTCGGGTGCAGCCCCCTTGCTTGCCCTGCCCACCCCGCCCCTGCAACTGCACAGCCCGCCAGTGCGTTTGGCCGGAACGCTGTCACCCCCTGCCCAATACACACCCACGCCACGCCAGCTCTGGCCTGCGCTAAACCCACGTGCCTCTCCGCTGGCCTGATTGCTTCACGCGTTGCGCCTGAACATCATCATCTCGGAGATTCACCATGCTCAAGCACGCCCTTGTCGCGGCCGCCCTGCTGCTGCCTGCCACCTTCGCCAATGCTCACGAATACAGCGTGGGCGACCTGCACATCGCGCACCCCTGGTCGCTGCAGCTTCCCCCCAATGCGCCCAATGTCGCCGCGTATTTCGTGGTGCACAACAATGGCAAGGCTGACGACCGCCTGCTAGGCGCCGACAGCCCCATCAGCGATGACACGCAGCTGCACGAGCACGCCATGGGCGCCAGCGGTGCCATGAAGATGCAACAGGTGCCCAGCGTGGTGGTGCCTGCAGGGCAAGACCTGGTGTTCGCGCCCAGTGCTTACCACGTGATGCTGATGAACCCCAAGGACCGCAGCCTGCTCACCGACGGAAAACGCTTCCCGCTGACCCTGCACTTCGAAAAGGCCGGTGACGTCACCGTGGATGTGGCCGTGCAGCAGAAAGCCCCTGCGGGCCAGCCTGAAGCCCACAAGCACTGATACCTGCTGACAGGCACTGGCCATGAGCCTGCCGCGCAACAGCCCACGCCGTACCACCCGCCCTGATAGCAGGCGCGTCGGTGGCGGATGGCTGAGCCTGTTCGCCATGTGGATGATCTTTATCGGCCCGCTGATATCGCAGTCGATGCCGATGGACCACTCGGCGGGCATGCCCATGAGCATGAACATGCCCATGGACATGCCGATGCCGGCTGCGCACGATCATGGTGACGGCCATCACGGCCAGGGCAGTGACGGCCAGCTGCATGTGATGTGGGAGAAGTGCGGCTATTGCAGCCTGCTCTTCAATTGCCCTGCACTGCCACAAACCCTCAGCCCGCTCAGTGTTGCGGGCATTACGCCCACCTCCCCCACCCCGGCGACCACGCACCAGGGCCATGCCCGGCAGGCTGTATTCCCCGGTGCGCGCAGCCGCGCCCCGCCATTCCCGATCAGCGTCTGAAACCCTTTCGCGTACGAGGCCACGAGGCTTCGCGCCCCCTTATGACTGATCGACTGGAATCATTATGTACGGCTGCACCCCTGTTTTTGCCCTGTCCCTGCGTGGGACCATCGCCGTGCTCTGCGGCTCGCTGCTGGCCCCCGTGGCCCTGGCCGCCGACCCCGCACATGCAGGCCACCTCATCGATGCCCCCGAGCTCAGCCCCACGGTGATTACCGCCGTGGCCCCCAGTTCGCCCCTGACCGTGGTCACCAACCCCAAGGACCCGCGCCAGCCCGTGCCCGCCAGTGACGGCGCCGACTACCTCAAGACCATCCCGGGCTTCTCGGCCATACGCGCCGGCGGTACCAATGGCGACCCGGTACTGCGCGGCATGTTCGGCTCACGCCTGAACATCCTCACCAATGGCGGCCTGATGCTGGGCGCCTGCCCCAACCGCATGGACGCCCCTACGTCGTATATCTCGCCGGAAACCTATGACCGCCTGACGGTGATCAAAGGCCCGCAAAGCGTGATCTGGGGCCCAGGCGGCTCGGCAGGCACCATTTTGTTCGAACGCGAGCCGGAAAAGTTCGGCACCCTGGGCAGCCGCGTCAACGCCAGCCTGTTGACCGGTTCCAATGGCCGTTTCGACAAGGTGGTGGACGCCGCTGCCGGCAACAGCCAGGCCTATGCCCGCTTTGTGGGCAACCAGTCGCGCTCTGGTGACTACAAGGACGGCAACGGCCACCACGTGCCGTCGCGCTGGGACAAATGGAACGGCGACGTCGCCCTGGGCTGGACGCCCGACGCCGACACCCTGCTGGAGCTGACCGCTGGCAAAGGTGATGGCGAGGCCCGCTATGCCGGCCGTGGCATGGACGGCTCGCAGTTCAAGCGCGAAAGCCTGGGCCTGCGCTTCGAAAAATCCAACCTGGGTGAGGTGCTCGACAAGGTCGAAGCCCAGGTCTACTACAACTACGCCGACCACGTGATGGACAACTACAGCCTGCGCACGCCGTCAGGCAAAGGCATGATGGGCATGCCCATGGTCAGCAACGTTGACCGCCGCACCCTCGGCGCGCGCATCAAGGCCACCTGGCGCTGGGCCGACGTGCAATTGATCAGCGGCATCGACGCGCAGACCAACGAACACCGCAAGCGTGGCGGCATGGGCGTGGACGCGCACCGTGGCCAGCCCTGGACCAAGGATGCCGACTTCCACAACTATGGGGCCTTCGGCGAGCTGACCTGGTACGTCAGCGGTGAAGACCGCCTGATCACCGGCGCCCGGCTGGACCGGGCCTCGGCTCGCGACTTCCGCAAGGGCAGTGCCACTGAAAACGACACCCGTGCCGATACCTTGCCCAGCGGTTTCGTCCGCTATGAGCATGACCTGGCATCGCTACCGGCAACCGCCTACATCGGCCTGGGCCATGCCCAGCGGTTCCCTGACTATTGGGAGCTGTTCTCGCCGAAGACGGCACCGGCCGGCGCTGCCAATGCCTTCGACGGTATCAAGCCTGAGAAGACCACCCAGCTCGACTTCGGTATCCAGTACCGTGGCGAGCGCCTGGAAGCCTGGGCCTCAGGCTACGTGGGGCAGGTGCGCGACTACATTCTGTTCGACTACCGCACCGGCATGATGGGCATGACCACCTCCCAGGCGCAGAACGTCGACGCCCGCATCATGGGCGGCGAACTGGGTGCTGCCTACCAGCTGACCGATACCTGGAAGGCCGACGCCACGCTGGCCTATGCCTGGGGCAAGAACAGCAGCGATGGCAAGGCGCTGCCGCAGATGCCACCGCTGGAAAGCCGCCTGGGCCTCACCTATACCCGCGACGCCTGGAGCGCCGGTGCCCTCTGGCGCCTGGTGGACGAGCAAAACCGCATCGCCCGCAACCAAGGCAACGTGGTGGGCAAGGACTATGGCACCAGCGCAGGTTTTGGCGTGTTCTCGCTGAACGGTGCCTACAAGGTAAGCAAAAACCTCAAGCTGAGCGCCGGGGTGGACAACCTGTTCAACAAAGCCTACGCCGAGCACCTGAACCTTGCCGGCAACGCCGGTTTCGGCTACCCGGCCAGCGACCCGCAGCCGGTCAATGAACCCGGCAGAACGCTCTGGACCAAGGTCGACTTCAGCTTCTGACAACAATAAAGGGCGCGGCAATGCTGCGCCCAACGGCTGTTCATACGGGAGGTTCCCATGAGAGGAACACGCGTTTCATTTTACAACCTGGCCTGGCGTTGGCATTTCTATGCGGGGCTGTTCGTGGCCCCGTTCATGATCCTGCTGGCGATCACCGGGATCATCTACCTGTTCAAGCCGCAACTGGACCCATTGCTGTACCGCGACCTGATGGTGGTCGAAGCCGGTCATCACCGGCAAGGTGCGGACGTGATGCTGGCCGAGGTTCGCAAGGCCCACCCCCAGGGGCATGTCGGCCAATACCTGCCGCCCCCCACCCCCACACGCAGCGCACAATTTGTTGTGCATGAAGACGGGCGCGAGCTGAACGTCTTCGTCAACCCGTACAGCGGCAAGGTGCTGGGCGAGCAGGATGCCAAGCGCAACCTGCAGGCCATTGCCCGCGCCCTGCATGGCGAACTGATGGTGGGCACCGTGGGTGACCGGCTGGTGGAGCTCGCAGCAGGCTGGGGCATCGTGCTGGTGGTGTCGGGCCTTTACCTGTGGTGGCCACGCGGGCGCAAGGGCGGTGGCGTGCTGTGGCCACGGTTGGCGGCCCGTGGGCGGTTGCTGTGGCGCGACCTGCATGCGGTCAGCGGCTTCTGGGGCTCGGCCCTGTTATTGCTGATGCTGCTCAGTGGCATGACCTGGACCGGGCTGTGGGGCAAGCAGTATGCCGAACTGTGGAACCGTTTTCCGGCAGCCATGTGGAACGACGTGCCCAAATCGGACCAGCAGGCGGGTGCGCTGAACAGCGCCCACCGCCAGACCGTACCATGGGCCATGGAGAACACGCCGATGCCGCAGTCTGGTGCCCACGCCGAGCACGCAGGCCACCACGGTATGTCGAACATGCCCGCCGCCCCCCAGGTCAGCGTGCAGCAGGTGGAGGATATCGCCACTTCGCGCCAGGTCGAGCCGGGTTACAGCATCACCCTGCCCACCACCGCCGAGGGCGTATTCACCGTGGCCGTGTTCGCCGACGACCCACGCAACGACGCCACCCTGCATGTAGACCAGTACACCGGCAATGTGCTGGCCGACGTGCGCTGGCAGGACTACAGCCCTGTGGCACGGGCCACCGAGCTGGGCGTGATGCTGCACGAAGGCCGAATGTTTGGTGCGGTCAACCAAGTCATCATTCTGCTGATATGCCTGATGATTCTGCTGGGCTCGGTGAGCGGGTTGGTGATGTGGTGGCAACGCCGCCCTACTGGCGGCCTGGGCGTCCCCCCCTTGCGCCATGACCTGCCACGCTGGAAGGCGGCGGTTGCGGTGATGCTGGTGCTAGGCGTGTTGTTTCCGTTGGTGGGGATATCGATGATTGCCTTGTGGGTGGTCGATAGCCTGGTAATGAAGCGCAAGGCCATGGCCAGTGTGTGATTTGTCTGGTTGGCCGTAACAGGGTCTGCGCCTGTGAAACCGAGCGCCGCGCAGGCGGCGCTTGATCTCGCAAGCGCTCCCCCCCGCCACGCCGAACACGTCCAAGCACAATTCTGCGCCCCCCCGCCCCCGGGTGCCCAAAAGGCGCGGGGATGGGG
>NZ_JACVVF010000071.1:0-15756 GCF_016648095.1 Pseudomonas sp. S32 | reverse complement strand
CCGGCCTGTCACGCCGGGGGTCGCGGGTTCGAGTCCCGTCCGCTGCGCCATCTTCGCCAAGAGGCCCCATGAACGCCTCGAAGCAACGTGAAAGCGACCTTTGGGTCGCTTTTTTCGTTTATGGGGCTGGCTGCAAGCTTTATGCACCTTTACCGTAACCTGACCAAGTCTTCACCCTTCAGCGGTTCCAGTGCCTGCCCGCTGTGTTGCACAATAGGCACCCTGTCGAGATACCCGGAATCCGCAATGACCAGATCTTCCGTCTTTGCTGCGCTCGGGCTGGCCGTAGTGCTGGCCGGTGTGGCCGGTTGCACGTCGAAAAAGGCTGCTGTGTACGAGCATGAGAACTTTGACGACTCGGGCACGTTCTCGCGCAGCTTTCCGGTGGGCGATGCCAGCTCGTGCGAGGCGGCGCGAAGGGCGCTGCTGAGCCAGGGCTATATCATCACCAGCAGTGGCGCGAACCAGGTGGTGGGCAACAAGAGCTTTCAGCAGAACAGCGATAACCACCTGCAGATCAGCTTCAACGTCACCTGTGCCCCGGATGCCAGTGACGACCAGCACTCCACCATGTTCGCCAACGCCTTGCAGGACCGGTATGCCCTGAAAAAGTCCAATACCTCCGCAAGCTTGGGTGTTGGGGTATTGGGTTCTGTATCGATGCCGATCGGGTCCAGTGACGATTCGATGGTGAAGGTGGCAAGCGAGACGGTCACGGCTGCGCAGTTCTATGACCGCTATTTTGCTTTGGTAGAAAGCTACCTGCCCAAACCCAAGCCCAAGCCCGCCAATGTCAGCAAGGCCAAGGTGGAGGAGGCGCCGGTGAAGGCTGAAAAGCCAGCCGTTGTTCTGGGCCTGCCTGAGCAGCCTGCGGCGCCCGCCGCGGCGCCGACTTCGTTGCAGGAAACAGCACCTGCGCCTGCTGCGGCGGCTAGCGAGCCGGTAAACCCGCCGGTAGCGGTGCCTGCGGTGGATGATGCCCAGGGGTCGCAGCCGGTAGCCCCGCCTGCTGAGACCGCGCCCATCGAGGTGCAGCCTGCGGTCGAGCCAGTCGAAGCGACAACGCCAGCCCAGTGATGCCGGCTCGTTGTGGCTCAGCACCGCAGTCCGCGCACATGCCTGGTTACAGACGGCCTGCGATAAGTTTTTGAACACCTGCTACGTTTATCTCTCAAATGCTTGTCATCATTTCTTCATCCTACCTGCTTAGGTTGAAGACAGCACCGACACAGACATCATGAGAACAGGACGCAGGGCTATGGACGACTATCAGGAAGAACTTCTCGAATTCCAGGCGTACGAACTGGACACCTCGGAACCGGCAGACGACGCCACCGAGCTTTAGACGGCTCGCCGCTGATTGCGGCGAAACTCTCCCGGTGTGAGCTGCGTCCAGCGCTTGAATGCGCGCTGGAAGGCTTCGGCAGACGCGAACCCCAACAGATAGGCAATCTCCCCAAAGGCCAGCTCTGTGTCGCGTATGTAGGTTTCTGCCAGGTCGCGGCGGGTTTCATTCAGCAGGTCCCTGAAACGCGTCCCTTCTTCGGCCAGCCTGCGGCGCAGCGTCCAAGTGGGCAGTTGCAGCGCAACGGCCACCTCATCCAGCTCCGGTTCACGGCCCCCACTGAGCAGTGGCCCTAGCAGGTGGGTAATACGCTCGCCCAGGCTGCGCACGCGTGTCAGTTGCAGCAATTGGGCTTCACACAACTGCTGCAAATGCTGCCAGGTGCTCGGGCAGTGCCCAGGGTTGGGTGAGCGCAACGTTTGCTGGCTAAGCCTCAGCTGGTTGTATGCTGCGCCGAATTGCACCGGTGTGCTGGACAACACCTGGTACTGGCCGGCGTAGGCGGGTGCGGTAAACTCGATTTCCAACCGCTCCGCCTGCACAGGCTTGCCGGCCAGGTCAGCCAGTTGAGCCAGCCAACCCGCAAGCAGTGAGTCCACCACGAAGCGGTTGTAATCGTTGTAGGGGCTGATGGAATAAAAACGCAGCCATGCACCGCTGGCGTCTTCGTGAACACTCGAGTGGCCACGGTAATTGGCGGCATACAGGGGTTCGAAGCGCAGCAACGTGCGTGCTGCCTCACCCAGCGTTGGTGCTTGGGCCGCAGTTACCCCAGCCAGCCCTGCCTGGGCCAGCCGGCTGCGCAAACCCATGTGCAGCCCCAGTGCGGGCTCCTGGCACAGTTCTATGGCCGCGTGACCCAGATGCATATACCGCGGGATCGACAGGCGAGCACCGGCTTCGGCCAGGCGGGCTGGCCCCAGGCCATAGCGGCGCAGGAGTGGTTCGGGGTCATGGCCCAGCGCCCTGACGGCTTCGGCCAGCGGCTGCACGAACCCTACCGACAGGTCGCCAAGCCTCACGCGAGGGCGGGCCATACACCTACAGCCATAGATTCAGCAGACGGGCGCCGGCACTGGGAGCGCCGGTGAACAATTGCCCAGACTGGCGTGCAAAACCCTGACCATCCGTCCCTTGCTCCCAGAACTGACCTCGCATGAACACACTCATGCTGCCGAGCATCGGCCCCGTGGTGTCGGTGAGGCGATGCCAGGCCACTTGCTCGCTGACCTCCCCGCGCTTGAGCGGCAAGTGTGTCGCCGCCGGTTGATGACGGTTGCCACGCCAGGGTGCTTGCCAGCTGCCCTTGCCAGGCAGGTACACCGGGTTCACCACCAGCTCCACAGCCTGGCTGGCCAATTGCTGGCGGGTCTCCGGGTACCAGCTGTCGCTGCCCAGCAGCACCCCCAGCCGGCCGGCCGGGGTTTGTACAACGTGCAGGGGCTGTTGCCGACCGTTGTGGATGTAGCGGCGGCTCTCGCTGTCTGGATACTGCTGGCGCTGAGGCTCGCCCAGCAGGGAGCCATCGCTTGCGAACACGACGCTGTTGTTAAACAGCGGGCCGCGCCCGGCATGCAGAGCGCCCTGTTTGACATAGGGCGCTGGCAGCACGATGGACCCGGCCACCAGGGTGACACCGAACTCCCTGGCCAGGCCGCCGAACAGCTGCTGGTAATCCGTTGCCATTTGCTCTGCTTTCATGCGCAGGTGAGCATCGGCGCGCCGGTCATCGCCTTCGGCGGCAAGCATGGCCAGGCCGTAGCGTAGCGGGTTGCTCAGTTCCAGCCATTGCAGGGCCTCACGGCTTTGCGTCACCTGGTACAGCTCGTTCTTCTCGCCCCGTGCCCATAACCAGGTACCAATGTGCTCGGGCAGCACCACCACCGTTCTGGCATTCACCAACCCCAGTGCGCGTGCCTGCTCCAGATAGGCGGCAAGTTTGCGGTGCAGGCGTTGCAGGTTCTGGTAATCACCTGGATAAAGCAGTGGTTCAACGCCAAGCAGGTTGCCACGGTCGCCGGGCACGCCTTGGTCGACCGCCAGTTCGATACGCAGGTCAGAGAGGTAATGGCCTTCCGGGCGTTGTTGTGTCCAGAAACCGTACCCGCACAGGGCGGCAACCATCACCAGCGCCAGGGCGCTTGCCAGAATTTTTCGCATGAAGCTGTAAGGTGCCTTCAGAGCAGGGGGGCTTAGGTTAGCCCTGCTGTACGTCAGGATCAATAACTTGTCAGTTTCAGTCATTGAGCCTGTTCAAACGGCTGTTTAATGTCGGGGACATACAACAGTGGTGCCGCCGAAGGCGAAGTACCCGCATACCGTGATCACCTGGGAATCGAACCATGGCAACCAACCTTTACCCGCACCTGCTGGCCCCGCTGGACCTGGGCTTCACCACCCTGCGCAACCGTGCATTGATGGGTTCCATGCACACTGGCCTGGAAGAACGCCCGGGTGGCTTCGAGCGCATGGCCGCCTACTTCGCGGAGCGTGCCCGGGGCGGCGTCGGCTTGATGGTGACCGGCGGTATAGCGCCCAACGATGAGGGTGGCGTATACGCCGGTGCCGCCAAGCTGAGTACCGAGGAAGAGGCCGACAACCACCGCATCGTGACCGAGGCGGTGCATGCCGCAGGCGGCAAGATCTGCCTGCAGATTCTGCACGCCGGGCGCTATGCCTACAGCCCGCGCCAGGTGGCACCCAGCGCGATCCAAGCACCAATCAACCCGTTCAAACCCCAAGCACTGGACGAGGCAGGTATCGAGAAGCAGATCGCTGACTTCGTCAATTGCGCGGTCCTGGCCCAGCGTGCCGGGTACGACGGCGTAGAGGTGATGGGGTCGGAGGGCTACTTCATCAACCAGTTCCTGGCCGCCCACACCAATCACCGCACTGACCGCTGGGGTGGCAGCTACGAAAACCGCATGCGCCTGGCGGTGGAAATTGTCACGCGGGTAAGGGCGGCGGTGGGCCCGAACTTTATCATCATCTTCCGCCTGTCCATGCTCGACCTGGTCGAAGGCGGCAGTAGCTGGGAAGAAATCGAGCAACTGGCCAAGGCCATCGAGCGGGCTGGCGCCACGTTGATCAACACCGGTATTGGCTGGCACGAGGCGCGCATTCCGACGATTGCCACCAAGGTGCCACGCGCTGCATTCACCAAGGTTACCGCCAAACTGCGGGGTGCGGTCGGCATCCCGTTGATTACCACCAACCGCATCAATACCCCGGAAGTGGCCGAAAGGGTGCTGGCCGACGGCGACGCAGACATGGTGTCCATGGCGCGGCCATTTCTGGCGGACCCGGCATTCGTCAACAAGGCGGCCGCGGGCCGTGCCGCCGAAATCAACACCTGTATCGGCTGCAACCAGGCGTGCCTGGACCACACGTTTGGCGGCAAGCTGACCAGCTGCCTGGTCAACCCACGTGCCTGTCACGAAACCGAGCTCAACTACCTGCCGGTGCAAACGGCCAAACGTATTGCCGTGGTGGGCGCAGGCCCGGCCGGCCTGGCAGCGGCCACCGTCGCCGCCGAGCGGGGGCATGCAGTGACGCTGTACGACGCCGCCCGTGAAATAGGCGGGCAATTCAACGTGGCCAAGCGGGTGCCCGGCAAGGAGGAGTTCTACGAAACGCTGCGGTACTTCGGCAACAAGGTGCGTAGCACAGGCGTTGACCTGCAGCTGAACACCCGCGTTGATGTACCCACGCTGCTGGCGGGCGGCTACGACGAAATCATCCTGGCCACGGGTATTGCACCCCGTACGCCAGCCATCCCGGGTATCGAGCACCCGATGGTGCTCAGTTACCTGGACGTGCTGCTGGAGCGCAAGCCGGTGGGCAGGGCTGTCGCGGTTATCGGTGCGGGGGGCATCGGCTTCGACGTATCCGAGTACCTGGTGCACCAAGGTGTGGCCAGTAGTCAGGACCGGGAGGCCTTCTGGAAGGAATGGGGCATCGACACGCACCTGCAGGCGCGAGGTGGCGTGGCAGGCATCAAGCCCGAGCCTCACGCCCCGGCGCGCCAGGTCTATCTGTTGCAACGCAAAAAGACCAAGGTAGGCGACGGCCTAGGCAAGACCACCGGCTGGATCCACCGTGCCGGGTTGAAGAACAAGCACGTACAGATGTTGAACAGTGTCGAGTACCTGGCCATCGACGACGCCGGCTTGCACGTGCGGGTAGCAGACGGCGAGCCCCAGGTGCTTGCGGTGGACAACATCGTGATCTGCGCCGGGCAGGAGCCCCTGCGTGAACTGCAGGCGGGGCTGCTGGCAGCAGGGCAGTCGGTACACCTGATTGGCGGCGCCGACGTGGCGGCAGAGCTGGATGCCAAGCGGGCGATCGACCAGGGGTCCAGGTTGGCGGCGCGGCTTTGATACGGTGGAACTCACGCCCTTTCTGCCACCCGTTTGCATCTGCAAATTCGCCCCTAAGGCGTTCAGCAGCAATGTGTTGCGTTACCCCATTTGTGGTTGAGTTATGAACCTTTTTTGGTACACTTGTGCATGAGCCAGATCCCTCCGACGCTGAATGTTCATTTTTATCGTACAGAAGTAGGCAACGAACCCGTTCGAGAGTGGCTGGCCCAGATCCCTCGTGAGCACAAACGAATGATCGGTACCGAAATCAAAACAGTTCAAATTGGCTGGCCAATTGGGATGCCGGTGGTCAGGAAGCTTGACAAAGGCCTATGGGAAGTCAGGGTGAATCTTGTGGACACCGTGGCTCGTGTCCTCTTTACCATCCAAGGGAACGCCATGGTTCTACTGCATGGTTTTATAAAGAAGAGTCAGAAAACACCGGCTTCTGACTTGGACACTGCCAAGCAGCGTAAGGCAACACTGGAGACGAACAAGCAATGAATCAGCATATTGGCTCGGATTTCGACGATTTCCTTTCAGAGCAAGGCCTTGCAGAAGAAGTGTCTGCTGCTGCCCTAAAACGCGTCATTGCATGGCAGATCGCTGAAGCCATGAAAATGCAGAAGGTCACAAAAAAAGCACTCGCTGAACGCATGCATACCAGCCGAACCGCAGTTGATCGGGCGCTTGATCAAGATGACCCAGGTATGACGTTGGCAACCTTGGCTAGCGCCGCGCGTGCGCTCGGGCAGCGCGTTGAGGTAAGGCTTGTACCTGAGCAAGAGACTGTCCGCGCTCAATTCCGATGAGCCGAGCCATCTAGGAGCGCTTTCCAGCTGCGATGACCCATGCGCTTCGACCTCCCGCAAGCCCCCCTGCAACCGCTGCACCTGCCCTGGCTGGCCAGTGCCAGGGTGCAGGTCGCTGTCTTGCGCCTTGACCTCATCGACCCGCTGATCAGCGGCAATAAATGGTTCAAGCTGCGCCATCACTTGGCGCACGCCGACGCCAGCGCGGCCCCGGGGCTGATCAGCCTGGGTGGCAACCACTCCAATCACCTGCACGCCTTGGCGGCTGCCGGCAGGCGTTTCGGTTTTGCCACGGCTGGCCTGCTGCGTGGCCAGCCGCAAGACACGCCCACCGTGCGCGATCTACAGGCTCTGGGTATGCAATTGCACTGGCTGGGCTACGAGGGTTACCGCGCACGGCATCAGCCTGGTTTCTGGGCGCCTTGGCAGGCGCAGTACCCAGGCTGGCATTGCATTGCCGAGGGCGGCGGTGGGTTGGCGGGTGCTGAAGGTTGTGCGCTGATCATGCAGCAGGCACGTTCGGGGCTTTCGGCGATAGGCTGGGCCGGCTACGACGCCTGGTGGCTTGCTGCCGGTACGGGCACCACGCTGGCCGGCCTGGTGCTGGCGGAGGCGGGGGGGCACACCGTGCATGGAGCACTGGCGGTACCTTTGGGGTATGGCGTGCCGCTGGCAGTTCAGGCGCTGGTTGGCGACCATGGCTACCAGCTGCATGAGGCGTGCCGTGGCGGCTTCGGCAAGTTTGACGACGAATTGCTGGCCTTTATCGAAGCCAGCGAACAGGCCACTGGCGTACCCCTGGAAGCCCTCTACACAGGCAAGGCGTTGCTCGCGTTGCGCGATAAGGTAGAGGCCGGCTACTTCGCCCCCGGCACGCGGCTGATCTTCGTGCATACCGGGGGGCTGCAGGGGCGCCGGGGTTACTTGTAGGGCAGCATGCGCAACAGGGTGTTATCGCGCTTGATGTAGTGGTGATACAGCCCGGCCACGGCGTGCAGGCCGATCAACCAGTAGCCCCAGGTGCCGATACGTTCGTGCCAGCCTTTGATGAACTTGGCCTGGTCGGGGTCTGCGCCTACCAGGTGCGGCAGTTCCAGCCCATAGAAGGGCACAGGCTTGTCGGCTGCGCTGAGGATCAGCCAGCCGGCCAGCGGCATGCCGATCATCAGCACGTAGAGCAACAGGTGCATCAGGTGTGCAAGGCCTGTCTGCCAGGCTGGAGGCTTGGGCAGGATGGGCGGCGTAGGGTTTACGAGACGCATGGCCAGGCGCAGCCAGACCAGCACGAAGACGCTGAGGCCGAGCATGAAATGCAGGTCTTTCATCAGGTTGCGTTCGGCGCTGTCCCGCGGGAACAGGCCGCGCAGTTCGATGCAGGCATAGACGGCAGCCAGCAGCACCAGCATCAGCCAGTGCAGGATTATGGACGCGCGCGCGTAGTGGGGCGCCGGGGTGGACGAAACCATGCGTGTTCCTCATCGTCAGGTCGGGGGTGGCGCTCTTGATGGCGCTCAGGTGCCAGTGTACCGGCAACCTCAGGCAGATCTTTGCTTCAAATCCGTGAAAATTGTGTAGTCGGGCATCGCTACTCAGGCGGCCGGCGCGCACGGCCAACCCTCTGGCACCACAAACACGCGCTCGGCCTCCTGCCAGGCGCCGTTGCTGTCCGGCACCAAGCGCACCAGCAATTGCGCGGGTGCATGGACAGGCAGCAGGTGCAACCAGGCCGCGAAGCGCTCCGTACCCCAGACATCGGTGGCCTCCGCCCGCGCAGGTGCCAGCCAGGCGTGGCGTGGCAATGGCTGCCAACAGTCACCTGCATGGGTGTACCACGCCGGGCGCCGCACCCAGCGCCCGCGCAAATGGTGCGGGTTTGCCCCTTCAGGCGCCTCGGCGTGGGCGGGCCATGGGTAGAACAGGTACCCGCCCATCCACACGTGCGCCTGCAGCGCGCCCACATCGAAGCTGTCCAGCCTGGCCCGGCCCTGGGCGCTGGCCGACATGGCCAACTGGTGATGCCGGAGGTGGGCGAGCTTGTTCCCCAGCCGGTCATGGCAGCCTGGCCCCAGCCAGCCATCACGGTCGGTGCCGGCCCCCTCCGGGCCGAGGTACAGCTTGATGGCAAGTTCCAGGTGGTGCACCCCGTCGCGGTCCCGCACCACTGCATCCAGCTCGCCCAGTGTGCGCCCCCCTTCGCGAATGGCCAGGTTGGCACCCAGCAGCTCCACCCCTGGCGCATGGTGCAAGGCAAACTGCCAGAGCCGCTCGTAATACATGCCCAGGCGGCGGCTGGTCAGGGTTGCCAGCCATGCCTGCAAAGGGCGATCGTCGGCGTCCAGTGCCTGCAGCCAATGCGCGAGCTGCTGCGGATGGTCCACCCACAGGCTGCCCGCCAGCGGATGGCGCTGGGGGCAAGGCGCGGCGCTGAGTAGCGGCGGCGACACCAGCGTCCAGGCCAGGTCGCGGACGGCGGGGCGGCGTAACTGGCGTGGCAGGTGTTCAAGCTGGGCAAATGGCATCATGCTGCGAGCATAGCCGGTTTGCTGCTGCCCTGTGGTTTCGCCCATAATCGCTGCATCGTCACCCGTCGCAGAGCCTTGCAGGAGCCCCATGGAGCAATTTCGCAATATCGGTATCATCGGTCGCCTTGGCAGCTCGCAGGTGCTCGACACTATCCGCCGGCTGAAGCAGTTTCTCCTCGAGCGCCACCTGCACGTGATCCTCGAAGACACCATTGCAGAAGTGCTGCCCGGCCATGGCCTGCAAACGTCTACCCGCAAGCTGCTGGGTGAGGTCTGCGACCTGGTGATCGTGGTGGGTGGTGATGGCAGCCTGCTAGGCGCGGCCCGCGCGCTGGCGCGCCACAACATCCCGGTACTGGGCATCAACCGTGGCAACCTGGGCTTTCTCACCGACATCCGCCCCGACGAGCTCGAAGAGAAGGTGGCCGAAGTGCTCGATGGCCACTACCTGGTGGAAAACCGCTTCCTGCTGCAGGCCGAGGTGCGCCGGCACCATGAAGCCATCGGCCAGGGCGATGCCCTGAACGATGTGGTGCTGCACCCTGGCAAGTCCACCCGCATGATCGAGTTCGAGATCTACATCGATGGCCAGTTCGTCTGCAGCCAGAAGGCCGATGGCCTGATCGTCGCCACGCCTACCGGCTCCACGGCCTATGCACTGTCGGCAGGCGGCCCGATCATGCACCCCAAGCTCGATGCCATCGTGATCGTGCCCATGTACCCGCATACCCTGTCTGGGCGGCCCATCGTGGTGGATGGCAACAGCGAACTGAAGATTGTGGTGGCCAAGGACCTGCAGATCTACCCGCAGGTGTCCTGCGACGGGCAAAACCACTTTACCTGTGCCCCGGGTGACACCATCACCGTAAGCAAGAAGCCGCAGAAACTGCGTCTGATCCACCCCCTGGGCCACAATTACTACGAAGTCTGCCGTACCAAGCTCGGTTGGGGCAGCCGCCTGGGGGGCAGGGACGACTGATGCTCGATCCGGCGCGCAGTTTCGACATCATCGGTGACGTTCACGGCTGTGCCCACACCCTGGAACGCTTGCTCGATACCCTCGGTTACCAGCGCATCGGCGGCGTATGGCGCCACCCGCGGCGCCAGGCGCTGTTCTTGGGCGACATCGTCGACCGCGGCCCACGCATTCGCGAGGCCCTGCATATCGTTCATGGCATGGTCGAGGCGGGGCAGGCGTTCTGCATCATGGGCAACCACGAATACAGCGCCCTGGGCTGGGTGACCCCGGCGCTGCCGGGCAGTGGCAAGGCGTTCGTGCGTGAGCACACACCACGCCATGCGCGCCTCATCGACGAAACCCTCACCCAGTTTGCCCAGCACCCTGGCGACTGGCACGCGTTCGTCAACTGGTTCTATCAGCTGCCCCTGTTCATCGACGCCGGCCGTTTTCGCCTGGTGCATGCCTGTTGGGACGCCAGCCTGATCGACCCCCTGCGCCAGCAGTACCCGGATGGTCGCATCGACCAGCACTTTCTCCAGGCCTCGGCGGTGAGCGGCAGCTTTGCCGCCAATGTCTGCAACCGGCTGCTGCGCGGTACGGACATGCGCCTGCCTGACGGCCTTACCCTGACCGGGGGCGATGGCCTGACCCGCGCCTTCTTCCGCACCAAGTTCTGGGAGGAAGACCCGAAAACCTACGGCGACATCGTGTTCCAGCCCGATGCCCTGCCCGCCGAAGTGGCCAGCACGCCGCTCAGCCACAGCCAGAAAAACGCCTTGTTGCGGTATGCCGAGGACGAGCCGTTGCTGTTCGTCGGCCACTACTGGCGCAGCGGGCGCCCGGCGCCGATTCGCAGCAACCTGGCCTGCCTCGACTACAGTGCAGTGCTGTACGGCAAGCTGGTCGCCTACCGGCTGGATGACGAAACCCGTATCGACCCGCACAAGTTCGTGTGGGTGGATGTCGACCGACCACAGGCAAGCCAATGAACATTATCGAAGTGATGCGCCTGCCGCTGGCGGTGGACCTCAGCGGCTTCATCCAGTTGCTGCAGCGTCTGCAGGTGCCGCACCGGGTCAGCGAGGAGGGTGAGAGCCAGGTGCTCTGGGCGCCCGATACCCTGGCCGAGCAAGTGCAACAGCTGTACCAGCGCTACCCGGACGGCGATGCTGATCTGCAACTGGCCGAGCCTGCCGACGGGCCAGATGCAGGCGAACGAGCGCCCGCACAGCCATCCCTGGCTGCCCAGGCCAAGGCCTGCAAGGTCACCGCCCTGACCTTGCTGCTGTGCCTGGTGGTGGCCGGGCTGACCAGCCTTGGCGAGAACTTCACCACCCTGCGCTGGTTCACCTTCCTCGATTTCCGGGTGCAGGGTGATTACCTGTATTTCCGCCCGCTGGCCGAAGGCCTTGCGCAAGGCCAGTGGTGGCGGCTGGTGTCGCCCATGTTGCTGCACTTCGGTGTGCTGCACCTTGCCATGAACAGCCTGTGGTTCTGGGAGCTGGGCAAACGCATCGAGCTGCGCCAGGGGGCATGGTCCCTGCTGGGCCTTACCCTGCTGTTCAGCGTAGTGTCCAACCTGGCGCAACACTTCACCAGCGGGCCAGGCTTGTTCGGCGGCTTGTCGGGGGTACTGTACGGGCTGCTCGGGCACATCTGGTTGTACCAGTGGCTGGCGCCCAACCGTTACTTCGCCCTGCCCAAGGGCGTTCTGGTAATGATGCTCATCTGGCTGGTGGTATGCCTCACCGGCGTGGTCGGCACGCTCGGCCTCGGCCAGATCGCCAACGCGGCACACGTCGGCGGGTTGCTCATCGGATGCCTGACCGGGCTCTTGGGCGGGGCGCTGGCCCGGCGTAAACTGTCGGCTTGAATCAGGAGACACTATGTCCACTTTCGCGCAAATGATCGAAAACATCACACCGGAAATCTACGAAAGCCTGAAGCTGGCCGTGGAAATCGGCAAATGGTCCGACGGGCGCAAGCTGACCGCCGAACAGAAAGAACTGTCGTTGCAGGCGGTCATCGCCTGGGAGATTAAAAACCTGCCCGAGGACCAGCGTACCGGTTACATGGGCCCGCAGGAATGCGCGTCCAAGTCCGCGCCTGCCCCTAACATCCTGTTCAAGTCGGACTCGGTACATTGATCGAACTCGCTCGTGGCTCGTTGAGCAAGATGGCTGTCAGCCTTGCAGCCCCTGTTGTGCAGTACAGCTTTCGCCTGGGCGATACCCAGGTACCGGTCAACCCGCTGATCGGTCAGCGGGTGCGCCTTGAGTACCTGGGCGCCATTCACTGCAGCCACTGTGGCAAGCGTACCAAGACCAGCTTCAGCCAGGGTTACTGCTACCCGTGCATGACCAAGCTGGCCCAGTGCGATATCTGCATCATGGCGCCGGAACGCTGCCACTACGATGCAGGCACCTGCCGCGAACCGTCCTGGGGCGAGCAGTTCTGCATGACCGATCACGTGGTCTACCTGGCCAATTCCTCCGGGATCAAGGTTGGCATCACCCGGGCCACTCAACTGCCCACCCGCTGGCTCGACCAGGGTGCCAGCCAGGCGCTGCCGATTCTGCGGGTTGCGACCCGCCAGCAGTCCGGGCTGGTCGAAGACCTGCTGCGCAGCCAGGTGCCTGACCGCACCAATTGGCGGGCACTGCTCAAGGGCAATGCGGAGGTGCTCGACCTGCCGGCGGTGCGTGATCAGGTGCTGGAGGCGTGCGCGCCTGGCCTGGCCGAGCTGCAGGCGCGGTTCGGCTTGCAGGCCATTCAGCCGCTCACCGATGCTGAAGTGGTGCACATGAACTACCCGGTAGAGGCTTACCCGCAAAAGATCGTGAGCTTCAACCTGGACAAAGACCCGGTCGTTGAAGGCACGCTGCTGGGTATCAAGGGCCAGTACCTGATCTTTGATAACGGCGTGATCAATATTCGCAAGTACACGGCCTATCAGTTGGCCGTGCTCCAGTAAAAAGGACCTGCACATGCGTACCGAACAACCCCAAGTGATCTACCTCAAGGATTACCAGGCGCCCGATTACCTGATCGACGAGACGCACCTGACCTTCGAGCTGTTCGAGGACCACACCCTGGTGCATGCGCAACTGGTGATGCGCCGTAACCCGGCGCAGGGCGCCGGCCTGCCGCCCTTGCGCCTCGATGGCCAGCAGATCGAACTGCTGCGCGCCGCCCTGGACGACGAAGCGTTGCAGCCAGGGGATTACCAGCTGGCCGCCGACAGCCTGACCGTGCAGCCCAAGGCCGAGCGTTTCACCCTCGACACCAGCGTCAAGATCCACCCCGAGAGCAATACCGCGCTGGAAGGCCTGTACAAGTCGGGCAAGATGTTCTGCACCCAGTGCGAGGCCGAGGGCTTCCGCAAGATCACCTACTACCTCGACCGCCCCGATGTCATGAGCACCTTCACCACCACGGTGATTGCCGAGCAGCATCGCTACCCCGTGCTGCTGTCCAACGGCAACCCGGTGGGCAGCGGCCCGGCAGAAGATGGCCGCCACTGGGCCACCTGGGAAGACCCGTTCATGAAACCGGCCTACCTGTTCGCGCTGGTGGCAGGTGACCTGTGGTGCGTGGAAGACAGTTTCAGCCGCCAGTCGGGCCGCGCCGTGACCCTGCGCATCTACGTGGAGCCGGAGAACATCGACAAGTGCGACCACGCCATGGTCAGCCTGAAGAAATCCATGCGCTGGGACGAGGAGGTGTACGGCCGCGAGTACGACCTGGACATCTTCATGATCGTCGCGGTGAACGACTTCAACATGGGCGCCATGGAAAACAAGGGCCTGAACATCTTCAACTCCAGCTGCGTGCTGGCCCGTGCCGAAACCGCCACGGATGCTGCGCACCAGCGTGTTGAAGGGGTGGTGGCCCACGAATACTTCCACAACTGGTCGGGCAACCGTGTCACCTGCCGTGACTGGTTCCAGCTGTCGCTCAAGGAAGGCTTCACGGTGTTCCGCGATGCCGAGTTCAGTGCCGACATGAACTCGCGCACGGTCAAGCGTATCGAGGACGTAGCCTACCTGCGCACCCACCAGTTCGCCGAAGACGCAGGCCCCATGGCGCACCCGGTGCGCCCTGACAGCTTCATCGAGATCTCCAACTTCTACACCCTTACCGTGTACGAGAAGGGCGCGGAGGTGGTGCGCATGGTGCGTACCTTGCTGGGGGCAGATGGTTTCCGCAAGGGCAGTGACCTGTACTTCGAGCGTCACGATGGCCAGGCGGTGACCACCGACGACTTCATCAAGGCGATGGAGGACGCGAACGCGGTAGACCTGGCCCAGTTCAAGCGCTGGTACAGCCAGGCCGGTACGCCACGGGTGGAGGCCACTGACGCCTACGATGCCGCTGCACAGACGTACAGCCTGACCTTCCGCCAGAGCTGCCCGCAGACGCCTGACAAGGCCGAGAAGCTGCCGTTCGTGATCCCGGTCGAGCTGGGCCTGCTGGATGCCCAGGGTAACGACCTGCCCCTGCAACTGGCCGGGGAACCTGCCGCGGGCGGCACCACGCGGGTGTTGTCGGTAACCGAGGCCGAGCAGACCTTCACCTTCCAGGGCGTGCAGGCCAAGCCGCTGCCGTCGTTGCTGCGAGGCTTCAGCGCGCCGGTCAAGCTCAGCTACCCCTACGATCGTAACCAGTTGATGTTCCTGATGCAGCACGACAGCGACGGTTTCAACCGCTGGGAGGCCGGCCAGCAGTTGTCGGTGCAGGTACTGCAGGAACTGATCGGCCAGCATCAGCGTGGTGAAGCCTTGACGCTGGACCCACGGCTGATCACTGCCTTGGGCACCGTGCTGGGCGACGCCTCGCTGGACCCGGCCATGGTGGCTGAAATGCTGTCGCTCCCCGGTGAGGCCTACCTGACCGAGATCAGCCAGGTGGCGGATGTGGACGCCATTCACGCCGCACGCGAATATGCGCGCCAGCAGATCGCCGAGCAGTTGTTCGATGCCCTATGGGCGCGCTACCAGGCTAACCGCGAGGTGTCCCGGAGCACGGCGTACGTCGCCTCTGCCGAGCATTTCGCCCGCCGCAGCCTGCAGAACATTGCCCTGTCGTACCTGATGCAGACTGGCCGGCCCGAGGTGCTGCAGGCTACGCTCGAGCAGTTCGAGCACTGTGACAACATGACGGAACGCCTGACGGCACTGGCAGTGCTGGTCAACTCACCGTTCGAGGCTGAGCGGGCCAAGGCGCTGGAAACGTTCGCCGAACACTTCAAGGACAACCCGCTGGTCATGGACCAGTGGTTCAGCGTGCAGGCAGGCAGCACCTTGCCAGGTGGCCTGGCACGCGTGAAAGCCCTGATGCAGCACCCGGCGTTCACGCTGAAGAACCCGAACAAGGTGCGCGCGCTGGTGGGGGCGTTTGCCGGGCAGAACCTGGTCAACTTCCATGCGGCCGACGGTTCCGGTTACCGCTTCCTGTCGGATCTGGTGATCGAGCTGAATGCGCTGAACCCGCAGATTGCTTCGCGCCAATTGGCACCGCTGACCCGCTGGCGCAAGTACGACGCCGCCCGCCAGGCGCTGATGAAGGCCGAGCTGCAGCGGATTCTCGCCTCTGGTGAGCTGTCCAGTGATGTGTATGAAGTGGTGAGCAAGAGCCTGGCCTGAACCGTGCCCCCGCCGCGCAAACCCTTTTATGCCAATCAGGGCATGACGGGGTTTGTGTGGGGGCCCCCGCCCCCCCGCCGCGCGGGGGGGGGGGGGAGGGGGGGGGGGGC
>NZ_JACVVF010000070.1:0-16165 GCF_016648095.1 Pseudomonas sp. S32 | reverse complement strand
CTTTTTGTCGCGTTTGACAAAAAGTGACTCGCCGTAAGGGCGAAAAGGTGATTAAGCGTCTCCATCGCATACGGACTATGCCCGCCATAAAAACCCACGCAGCAAACAACTTCAAACTTCAAAACCAATATATGTACCCCAGTACAACCACTCGACCCTACCGCCCCAGAGCCCTCTCAATCGCCCCCCGAAACGCCGGATCATCCGGCTTCGTCAAACTGGAGAAACTCGCAATCACCTTCCCCTGCCGATCAATCACATACTTATAAAAATTCCACTTCGGCGCACTGCTCTGCCTCGCCAGCTCCACAAACAGAGGGATCGCATCCTTACCCCGTACCGCCTGTTCCTTGGTCATGGTAAAGGTCACCCCATAATTGGCATAACAGACCTTCGCCGTCTTCTCGCTGTCGGCATCCTCCTGCTTGAAGTCATTGGAAGGCACCCCCAACATCTCGAGCCCCCGACCGTGATACTCCTTGTACGCGGCCTCAAGCCCCTCGAACTGCGGCGCAAAACCGCAATAGCTGGCCGTGTTGATCACCACCAGCGGCTTACCGCCATAGCGCTCGCACAAATCCACCTGCCCCTTGCCCCGCAGCTCTGGCAGCGCCCCCTGCAATACCGCCGGGCACTCGGCCGCCCAAACCGGTAGCGCGGCGCACAACGCCAGCAACGGTACTGTCAACCACTGTGTCTTCACGTCAACTGACTCCTGTTGGCCAATACCCGAACTTGCAGCGTAGCGCTTAACAAACGCCCATGCCCAATTGCATCAACGCCATGCCGCCCTGGTGCCACCCCCACCACACCAGGGCCAGCGCTCCCAGCGCCACAATTACCAGCCCCACCCGCGCCACAGACCGGTTCATGCTGCCGCCTGCAAACGCGCCACGGGCCGTTCACGCACAGGCCAGTTGAGGGCCGCCGCCATCAGGCTCAGCAGGATTGCGATCTGCCAGACCAGGTCGTAGCTGCCCGTTCGATCATAGACAACACCCCCCAACCAGCCGCCCAGAAACGCCCCCAACTGATGGAACAGGAACACGATGCCGCCCAACATCGACAGGTTACGCACCCCGAACAACGTGGCCACCGTGCCATTGGTCAGCGGCACCGTGGACAACCACAACAGCCCCATGGCGATACCAAACAGATAGGCACTGAACGCGCTCACCGGCGCCCACAGGAACAGCACGATAACCACCGCCCGCAGCAGATACAGCCCAGTGAGCAAACGCGGCTTGGACATGCGCCCACCGAGCCAGCCGGCAGTGAACGTACCGGCGATATTGAACAGGCCCACCAGCGCCAGCACGGTGGTGCCGGTGGTTGCCGGCAGGTGCTGGTCCACCAGGTAGGCCGGCAGGTGTACGCCAATGAACACCACTTGGAACCCGCACACGAAGAACCCCAGCGCCAGCAACCAGAAGCCCGAATGCCCGCACGCCTCGCGCAATGCTTCACCCAGGGTTTGCTCACAGCCCAGCGCGGGCAGCGGGCGATCGCGCAGCAGGCCCACCAACGGCACGATAAACGCCACCAGCAGCCCCAACACCAGCAACGCGGCGGACCACCCCAGCCACTGGATCAGGCCCAACGTGCCCGGCAACATGGCGAACTGGCCGAACGAGCCGGCAGCGCTGGCGATGCCCATGGCCATACTGCGCTTGTCCGCCGGCACGGCGCGCCCAACCACACCCAATATCACTGAGAACGATGTACCGGACAGGCCGATGCCAATCAGCAGCCCGGCACTGAGCGAGAGCGACCAGGCAGAGTCGGCCATGCCCATCAGTCCCAGCCCGGTGGCGTACAGCACCCCACCGATCATCACCACCCGACCGGCACCGAGGCGGTCAGCCAAAGCACCCGCGAACGGCTGGGCCAGCCCCCAGACCAGGTTCTGCAAGGCGATGGCGAACGCAAACACCCCTCGGCCCCAGCCAAAATCCGCACTCATCGGCGCCAGAAACAGGCCAAAGCCATGCCGCACGCCCAAAGACAGCGCAAGGATCAACGCCGCCCCCAACAATACCCACCCGCTGGTGCGCCACACCGAACTCATTATTGTTATCTCCAGCCCATCACAAGGTGCTTGCGGATAGATTCCCGCTCACTGTCATGCAGCATGAACGCGTGGGCCGGCTGGTATCAAGTGGCGCGTACGGGCGTATGGGTTACGGCGCGCCCTCGGCCTGGCGCAGGCGCTTGGCGATAGGTTCGAACTGCGGGGTGGCCTTGCGAGGGAGCGGGTCGGGAGCGCCCTCCTCAATCGCCTGCCAGTACCGCCACGGCACTTTCGCAGCGCCCAGCTCGTAGTCCATGCCATCCCAGCTGTCTTCGCGGAAACTGTAGAACGCCCAATGCAGCCGGGCACCGTCGAGTACCCCAAGAACGTCCTCAAGGTACCGCGGGCAGCCCGCCAGCCGGCGCATGCAGCCAAACTCGCCTACGACCAGGCGTGAATGCGGCAACTTCATGGCCTGTGCCCAGGCTATGGGCTGCTGCAGGTAGCGCTTCACCCGCTCGCTATCCCATTGCTGGGGGTGCCCGGCAAAGGGAGCCGCACCAGGGTAGGCCAACGGTTGCTTGCGGGTCATATTGGGAGCACTGGTGACAAAATACGGCTCGTACATGTGGATGCTGTAGAGCACACGTGGGTCTGGCAGAGGTGCCGGCCAGTAGCCGAATGCATCGGCAGCGGCAAACCACCCCGCATCGACCATGATCGGCGTGGCTGGGTCTTCCTGACGGATGGCGGTTATCAGTTGCCGATACAGCCCGGGCAAGTCGCGCGCGCCACCCTGCTCTCGGGCATACCACCGGCGCATGCTCTCGGCGTCGGCGTGCTCGGCCAGGTCGCTCATTTTCTCGGGCGCAGGTTCGTTCACCAGGTTGTAGGCGGCAACAGCCGGGTGGCCTTTCAGCTCCCGCGCCAGGTCTTTCCAGAAGCCCGCGGCCTGCAACCAATAGGCTTTGTCCTGCCACAGACGGTCGTCAAACTGGCCCTTGTTGTTTTGCGACCAGCGCATGCCCGGCAGTGAAAGGGGCGCGATCACTACCTTCAACCCCGCCTGATGGGCACGGTCCAGAGCAGCACGCAATGTGGCCAGGTCGGCTGCAGGCAGGCCTTGGTAGCGATCGGCGTTACCCAGCAGAAAATCCCGCTGCGCAGGCTGCCACTTGTCGTAGGACAACCGCACCCAGGTTGCGCCATACCCGCGCAATGCGTCGAAATACGCCTGATCCGGTGGCAGCCGGTTGAAGCTGTTGCCGCCGTGGCGTGGCGTGTCCCAGAACGTGATCAGGTCTGCTGCCGTAGCAACGGGCACACAGAGCATCAGCAGAACGGTTAATAACCAATGGCGCATGGCAGGCTGCTCCAGCTTTCAGAAAGCAGCGAGCCTACGTGAATACGGGGTTAGCGTCTTTTCAAAACTATTCAATGATTTTTACGGAATATGACCGCAATAATTTTTGTAGGAAGGCTCTGAAAGTTATGTAGGAAACCTAAATACTCAAAGCTAGACCGATCACTACGGCCAACTCAAGCAGCTCCAGCATGGCACCGGCTGTATCCCCTGTAGTGCCGCCCAGTCGCTGGCACATCAAGCGCCGCAATGCGACAAACGTACCCAGTGCCAGCACCACGGCCCAACCCGCCATCAGCAGGCCGACAGCAGTACACACCAGCACGACCCCCATGGCAGCCCGTCGAGGCAGGTGCTGGGCAAGCGCCTGGCCCAGGCCGCCAGGGCGGACGTAGGGGGTAGAAAGAAACAGGCCAAGCATCGCGGCCCGGCCGATCACGGGTGCAAGCAGCAACACTGCACCAGCGCCCTGCTCCACCAGTACCCACAGGGCACAGAATTTAAGCAGCAACACCAGCACCAGGGTGACGATCGCCACCGGCCCGCTGCGGGGGTCCTTCATGATCTGCAAGGTGCGTTCGCGGTCGCCAAACCCGCCCAGCCAGGCATCGGCACTGTCCGCCAGGCCATCCAGGTGCAAGGCGCCGCTCAGCAGCACCCACAGGCTCAACAGCAACGCCGCATGCAGCGGTACCGGCACCGCTTGCAGCAAGTGGCTGGCCAACCAGAGCACCAGGCCGAACAACAGGCCAACCAGCGGGTAAAACAGCAGCGAACGGCCTACCTCGCGAGGGGCTGGCATGCCCGGCAAGGTGACGGGCAAACTGCTCAGAAACTGCAACGCGATCCAGAACGGTAGCATGTCAGCAGCCCTCTATCAGTTGCCCTTGCGCGGTCACCCGCAGCTGCACGAGTGCGCCGTGGCCCACCTCCACCTGCAGCAGTTGTGCCCTTGGCAGGCCGCGGGCACGGGCCAGCAACAGGCGTATCACCCCACCATGGGTCACCAGCAGCACGCGCTTGCCGGCATGCTGGCACGCCAGGCGCCCTACCGCCGTCAGCACGCGCCCGGCAAAGGCTTGAACCGGTTCGCCGTTGGGCGGTGTGTAGGCGTAGGGGTCTGCCCAGAAGCGCCCCAGCTCGTCGGCCTGCTGTTCCATGATCTGTGCAGCAGTGCGGCCCTCCCAGTCACCGAAGTGCAGCTCCTGCAGGGCAGGCTCGCGCTGCACGGGCAAGCCCAATTGCGCCCCCAGCTCATCGGCGAAGCGACCACAACGCTGCAACGGTGAACTCACCAGCACCTGCCAATGGCCGGCCTTTGCCACGGCGTCGCGCATCTGTGCCCAACCCTTGTCGGTCAGGGCATCATCAATGCTGCCTCGCAGGCCACCCTGTACGGTTTCACCGTGGCGCAGCAGGTCGAGAATCATGCCGGGCGGTCCGCCACGGCCGCCTCGGCAAAGGTCGCCATCTGCCCGTGCAGGGCACACGCCAGGCGCACCAGCGGCACGGCCAGGGCAGCACCACTGCCCTCGCCCAGCCGCAGGCCTAACGCCAGCAATGGCTCGGCTTGCAGCGCAGCCAGCACAGCCTGATGTCCGGGCTCGGCGCCCTGGTGCGCAAACAGCAACCAGGGGCGGCACTGTGGGTTCAGCCGCACCGCCACCAGCGCAGCGACGCTGCAAATGAAGCCGTCCACCAGTACCGCCACCCCGGCTTGCGCGCAGCCCAAATAAGCACCGGCCAGGGCGGCGATCTCGAAGCCGCCCACGCAGACCAGCGCCTGTAACGGGTCTGTAGCCTGCAACGCATGCAAGCTCAGCGCCCGCTCGATAACCTCGGCCTTGTGCCGCACGCCGGCATTGTCTAGGCCCGTACCCGGGCCGCTCAGGGCAACTGCCGGGCAGCCCAGCAACACGCTGGCCAAGGCCGCTGCAGCCGTGGTGTTGCCGATGCCCATCTCGCCACCGATGAACAATTGCCCACCGGCCTGGGCGGCACGCTGTGCGCTGTCGCGGCCAGCCTGCAAGGCTGCCTGCAACTGGCCCGCCGTCATGGCAGGCTGGCGGGCGAAGTTGGCGGTACCTGCGCCGAGGCGCAAATGGCTCACCCCTGGCAGATCCAGATGTGGGTCGACCGTGCCCAGGTCGATCACCTCCAGGCTGGCCTGCAGTTGGCGGGCCAGCACACTGATTGCCGCGCCACCACCGACGAAATTGCGCAGCATCTGACCGGTGACGGCTTGTGGGTAGGCGGAGATGCCTTCTTCGACGACCCCATGGTCGCCAGCAAACAGGGTGATGAAAACGTTATCCACGGTCGGGCGCTCGCGCCCCTGCAGGCCGGCCAGCTGAACGGCCAGGCTCTCCAGCTGGCCAAGGGACCCCGCTGGCTTGGTCAACTGCTGCTGACGGGCACGGGCCTGGCCCGTGGCGTTTTCATCGACGGCTTGGCAGGGGTTCTGCCACCAGGTGGCGTTCATAGTGCAGGTCCTTTCAGCATCAGGGGCAAGCCGGCCACGGTCAGCACCACGCGCTCACAGCGCTCGGCCACTGCCTGGTGCAGCCAGCCGGCCAGGTCGACATAGCGTCGGGTCAGCTCGCCCATGGGCACGACGCCGAGGCCGGTTTCATTACTGACCAGCACCAGGGTGCCAGGCAGGGTGGGCAGGCACTCCAGCAGCGCATCGCGCTCCTGGGCCAGGCGCTGATCGTCTTCGAGCATCAGCAGGTTGGTCAGCCACAAGGTCAGGCAATCCACCAGCAGGCAGCGCCCCTCTGCCGCTTCGCTCCGTAACACGGTAGCCAGGGCCAGGGGTTCCTCGATCAACCCCCACTCGGCGGGGCGCCGCTGACGGTGGAGTTGCACACGTTCGTTCATCTCACCGTCCAGGGGCTGGCTGGTGGCGATGTAGGTCACCGGCAGGCCGCTGTCGGCAGCCAGTTGTTCGGCGAGGCGGCTTTTGCCGGAGCGGGCACCGCCCAGGATCAGGTTGTGCATTTCAGGCTACCCCACACAGTTGCAGCAGGCGGCGGGTGTCCAGGTGCCGCTCAACCAGGTCGGCCAGGCGTTCGATATCGCGTTCGCGCAATGCCTGGTAATCGATTACCTGCACTTCATCGAGGCCTGCCCAGCGCAGCAACGCCGCGCAGGAGGCGCTGCCCTCGAACAAGCCGTGCAGGTAAGTGGCGAGCACCTGCCCGTCGGCACTGATGGCGCCGTCGCTGCGGCCATCGGCCAGCTGCACCGCAGGGTGGCCCAGTGCCGGGCCGGTCGTGACCCCGGCGTGGATCTCGTAACCGGTGACCGGCGCGGTTTCGAGCGCCAGGGTGCCAGCCACGTTGCGCAGTTGCTTCTCGGCCTCCAGTACCGTGGCGTAGTCGAACAGCCCCAGGCCCGTGCTGGAACCTGCAGCGCCTTCCAGGCCGGCGGGGTCGTGGACGTCACGGCCGAGCATCTGCAGCCCGCCACAAATGCCGATCAACTTGCCGCCGTAGCGCAGATGCCGCTCGATGGCCTTGTCCCAGCCGCGTTCGCGCAGCTGGGCCAGGTCACTGCGTACACTCTTGGAGCCCGGCAGGATAATCAGGTCGGCAGGTGGGATAGGCTGGCCCGGGCCCACAAACTGCAGGTCCACCTGCGGGTGCAGGCGCAGCGGGTCGAAGTCGGTGTGGTTGCTGATACGCGGCAGCACCGGCACGATCACCTTCAGTACCTGTGCATCCTTCTCGCCCTGGCGTGCATCAATGCCATCCTCGGCCTCCAGATGCAGGTCGGTGACGTAGGGCAGCACGCCCAGCACCGGCTTGCCCGTCCGTTGCTCCAGCCAGTCGAGCCCTGGTTGCAGCAGGGCGATATCGCCCCTGAAGCGGTTGATGACAAACCCTTTGACCCGCGCCTGCTCGCTGGGCGACAGCAGCTCAAGCGTACCGACAAGGTGGGCGAAAACCCCTCCGCGGTTGATGTCGGCCACCAAAATGACGGGGCAATCCACTGCCTCGGCAAAGCCCATGTTGGCGATATCGCCGGCACGCAAGTTGATTTCTGCCGGGGACCCTGCCCCCTCTACCATCACCACTGGCCAGGCCTCGCTAAGGCGCCGGTGGGAGGCCAGCACCGCTTGCATGGCGATGGCTTTGTAGTCGTGGTACGCGACCGCATTCATGCTGGTAACGGCGCGGCCATGGATGATCACCTGGGCGCCAGTGTCGCTGTTGGGCTTGAGCAGCACCGGGTTCATGTCAGTGTGGGGCTCAAGGCGGCAGGCCTGGGCCTGTACGGCCTGGGCGCGGCCAATTTCGCCACCATCGGCGGTCACGGCACTGTTCAGCGCCATGTTCTGCGGTTTGAATGGCACCACCCCGATGCCCTGGCGCAACAGCCAGCGGCACAGGGCGGTCACCAGGGTGCTTTTACCGGCGTCGGACGTGGTGCCTTGCACCATGAGGGTGGTCATGGGGTGTCCTTCTTGTAGGTAGCCAGGGCCTGGGCCAGGCGCAGTTCGTCCGCCTCGCAGGCAGGCAGGCCAAAGCGCAGCGCCGAGGGCTGTTCAAACAGGCGAACCAGAATGCCGCTGCGGGCAAGATGGTCGTGCAGGTGTGCAGCATGCTGGCAACGCACATACTGAAACAGGTCGCAGCCGCCGCTGACGGCAAGCCCGCCACGCGCCAATAATTGTGCAAGGCGCAGGCTGTAAGCCGCGCAGCGCTCGCGCTGCAGATGCTGGGTGGCCTGATCGGCCAGGCTGGCCTGGGCCAATACCCGGGTCGGGCCGTTGATGGTCCAGGGCCCAAGCAGGTCGGCCAGGCGCGACAGCAGGCTGCCCTCAGCCGCCACGAAGCCCAGGCGAACCCCCGCCAGCCCAAAGAATTTGCCGAACGAGCGCAAAACGATCAGCCCAGGGCGCTCAGCACAATCCACCACGCTGCACGCGGGGGTGTTGTCCATGAAGGCTTCGTCCACCAGCAACCAACCCCCACGCGCTGCCAGGCGCTGGTGCCAGGCCAGCACGGTTGCACGTGGCAGGCTGCGGCCGGTCGGGTTGTTCGGGTTCACCAGCACCAGCACATCCAGGTGATCGAGTGATGCCTCGACCTGGGTTTCGTCCAGCGCCGTCAACCGATGCCCGGCACGCTGCCAGGCATGGGCGTGCTCGGCATAGCATGGGGTGAGCACCCCGACGTTGCCGGGCGTACGCAGCAGCGGCAGCGCCTGAATGGCAGCCTGGGACCCGGCCACCGGCAGCAACTGAGCGGCGCCATAGTAACGGCAGGCGGCCTGCTCCAGGCCGTCATGGGTTTCAGGCAGGCGGGCCCAGGCTTGCACAGGAATAGACGGGATGGGAAAGGGCCAAGGCGCGATGCCACTGGACAGGTCCAGCCAGTGCTCGCGTGCAATGCCGTACTGGCGCACTGCGCGCAGCAGGCGGCCACCGTGTTCAAGCATTCAGGTACGCCCCCAGGCAGATCACCAACAGCCATAACCAGACCCCGCGCTGCACCAACTGCCAGCCACGCTCGATGGCGTCCTCGCTGGCTGCCGGCCCTTCGCCCAGGCGCGGGCGCTCGTGCAACTGGCCGTGGTACACCGCAGGCCCGCCAAGTTCTACCCCCAGCGCACCCGCGCCAGCGGCCATCACCGGCCCGGCGTTGGGGCTGTCCCACAAGGGGCCCTGCCGGCGCCAACAGGCCAGTGCCAGGCGGGTTTTGCCAAGCACCGCATAGGTCAATGCCACCAGCCGGGCCGGCACGTAATTGAGCAGGTCGTCGATGCGCGCGGCGCACCAGCCAAAACGCTCGAAGCGCTCGTTGCGGTAGCCCCACATGGCATCAAGGGTATTGCTCAGACGGTACAGCACCACACCCGGCGCACCGGCTACCACGAACCAGAACAACGCGGCGAACACGGCATCGCTGCCGTTTTCCAGCACCGACTCGGTAGCCGCCCGGGCGACCGCAGGTTCATCCAGATCACGGGTTTCGCGGCTGACCAGGTAACCCACACGGCGCCGCGCCTCTTCCAGGTCGCCCTGGCGCAAGGCAGCAGCGACGGGCAGTACATGTTCGCCCAAACTGCGCAGGCCCAACGCGCAGTACAACGCGAGCACGTCCACCAGCCAGCCTATGCCCGGCAGCCAGGACAGTATCAGTGCAACCAAGGTCAAGGGCACCACGGCCAGGAACCAGGCACTCACGCCATGGCTGCGCCAGCCACGGCCGCCCGCGTTCAAACGGCGCTCAAGGTTGGCCGCCATGTTGCCAAACGCAACCAACGGGTGACGCCGCTGGGGTTCACCGAACAGGGCATCCAAAGCCACGCCGGCGAAGGTCAGCAAGGCTACGCTCATGGGCGTGCCCCCCAATGGTTTTCGTACAGCATCTCACTCAGCGGCTGCGCTTGGGCCCAGCCCTCCACCACCAGCATGGGCGCCGGATAGAACGCGGTAACAGGGCCCAGGCAGAGCACCGCCACTGGTTTGGCCCCGGCGGGCATGCCCAGCAGTGCGGCCAGCGCCTGCGGCTCGAACAACGACACCCAGCCCATACCCAACCCTTCGGCACGTGCAGCCAGCCACAGGTTCTGGATGGCGCAGGCCAGCGAGGCAAGGTCCATTTCAGGCAGCGTGCGGCGGCCGAACAGGTGCGGCTCGCGGTTGTCCATCAGGGCTGCCACCAGCAGCTCTGCACAATCGTTTATGCCTTCGACCTTGAGTTTCATGAAGTCGTCGGAGCGCTCGCCCAACGCCTGAGCAGTCAGCACACGCTCCTGCTCGACCAGCCCCTGGATGCGCCCGCGTAAGTCACGCTGGGTAATGCGAATAAAGCGCCAAGGCTGCATGAGGCCAACACTGGGTGCCTGATGGGCCGCCGCCAGCAGCCGCGCCAGTAATTCTGGCGCCACCTCGCCACCGGCAAAATGGCGCATGTCGCGGCGCTCGCCGATCGCCCGGTATACCGCAGCGCGCTCGGGCTCACTGAAAACGTGCTCGGTCATGGTCGCAACAGCGCCGCCGCTGCCTCAGGGTTCGAAGGGAAATAAAAATGCACATAGGAAGCCGTCAACCGCCCCAGGCGATACACCGCCTCATTACCCCGCCCGCCATTGGGGCTCAGGCCACGTGCAACGGGCTCCAGCGTGGTGCTGGTCAGGGAATGGTGATAAGTATGGCCACGCAGGGTGCCCTCCGGCAGTTCCACGGCCTGCAAGGCCAAGGCCGCCAGGCGTTTTTGCATGGTCGCCTCGCCAGGCAGCAGGCCCAGCAGCTCGGCACGCTCGCCAGCCACGTCGGTGAGCGCCTCCAGCAAATACAGCATGCCGCCACACTCTGCCAACAGGGGCTTGCCCTGGGCGTGGTGCGCGCGAATGGCCTGGCACATCGGGGCGTTAGCAGCCAGGGCATGGTGATGCAGTTCGGGGTAGCCGCCAGGCAGGTACAGGCTGTCGACCCTCGGCAGCACCTGGTCATGCAGCGGCGAGAAGAACGCCAGCTGCGCGCCCATGCGCCGCAGCAATTCAAGGTTGGCGCCGTAGGTAAAGGCAAAGGCCTCGTCGTGCGCCACGCCTACCCGCACACCTTCCAGCATGGCAGGGGATTGCAACGGCTGTGGCTGGGCGAAGGTGACCGCGGGCGGCAGGGTGGCATCGCAGCTGTCACCCAGCGCCTGCGCGGCGGCGTCCAGCCGGGTATCCAGGTCGTTCAGTTCACTGGCCTGGACCAAGCCCAGGTGGCGGCTGGGCAACTCGATGCCCCGCTCACGGGACAACCCGCCGTACCAGCGCAGCCCCTCGGTCAGGCTACCCTCAAGCAACTGGGCGTGGCGCAGGCTGCCCACCCGGTTGGCCAGCACCCCGGCAAACGGCAGGTCGGGCTGATAGCGGGCCAGCCCCAGGGCCAATGCACCGAAGGTTTGGGCCATGGCCGTACCATCGATGACCGCCAGCACCGGCACGCCGAAATGGCGTGCCAGGTCCGCGCTCGAGGGGGTGCCGTCGAACAGCCCCATCACCCCTTCGATCAGGATCAGGTCGGCCTCACCTGCGGCCTCCCACAGCAACCGGCGGCTTTCCTCGGCACCGATCATCCACAGGTCCAACTGATACACCGGCGCACCGCTGGCCCGTTCGAGAATCATTGGGTCGAGAAAATCGGGCCCGCATTTGAACACCCGTACCTTGCGGCCCAAGTTGCGGTGCAGCCGGGCCAGGGCCGCGGTCACCGTGGTCTTGCCCTGCCCTGAGGCCGGGGCTGCAATCAGTACCGCAGGGCATTGGCGGGGTGCGCTCACAGTTCCACGCCCTTCTGGGCACGGATGCCGGCCTGGAATGCGTGCTTGAGCATGCCCATTTCAGTCACCGTGTCCGCCAGCTCGACCATCTCTGGTTTGGCACCGCGGCCGGTGACGATCACGTGCTGCATGGGTGGGCGGGCCTGGATGTCGGACAGCACCTGATCCAGCTCCAGGTAGCCGTGCTTCAGGGCGATGTTCAACTCGTCGAGTACCACGAACTGCACAGATTCGTCCTGCAGCAGTTGACGCGACACGGCCCATGCCGCCTCGGCCGCCGCGATGTCACGCTGGCGATCCTGGGTTTCCCACGTGAAACCCTCGCCCATCACGTGGTAACGCACCTGCTCGGGGAAGCGACGGAAGAACAGCTCTTCACCGGTGCTGTTGCGGCCTTTGATGAATTGCACGACACCGCACTGCATGCCATGGCCCAGTGCACGCGCGAGCATGCCGAACGCCGAGCTGCTCTTGCCCTTGCCGTTGCCGGTCAGTACCAGCAGCAAGCCGCATTCGTTGGGGGAGTTGGCGATGCGTTCGTCGATGACCGCTTTCTTGCGCTGCATGCGCGCCAGGTGACGTTCGTCGCGTTCGGTGATTTCGCTCATGGGGGGCTCCGCTGGCTGGCACCACGGCAAGCCATGGCGACAGGGAATAAGCAGGCAAAAGGAGCGCGCGCAGGAGCCATGGCTGAACGCCACGGTGCACCGCGCATCACCCTCCGTGATGCCGTTGGCAGTGTCAGGCCGGTCTCCGGGCTTGCGAGCGGGCACCGGCCCAAGCCTGCGCACCTTCCCGGGTACAGACACCCAGTGGCATTGCGCGGCCGTCACTCACTTACCGTTGCGGGGGCAGCGCCGGAATCGCGCCATGCTGGCACCCACCGGCTTCCCTGTTTCACCCCTTGGCGGGGCACCTGAAACACGCGCGAAGGTTAGAGGGTTGCGTCGGGAGCGTCAATCGACGCAACCCCTAGGCGGGATAACAAAGCCACCCGGCTCGATGGCCGTTCGGCAAAACTGTGCCACACTGAAATCAAGTGATATCACATAGCCATTACGCAGGTCGTACGCCCCCATACTCACAACAGGAGTGCGCAGCATGCGAGGCCATCTGATCAACAACCCGCGCCTTGAATTTCTGGCGCCTGTGTTCGAGCGCTGGGTGGAATGCATCGACCGTTACAACCGCTGTGCCGGTGACGCCGAGGCGCCTTATTGGCACGGCGCAACGGCCAATGCAGGGCTGCTGGCAGCGGCGGCCTGGCAAGCAGAACTGACCGCGCTGCAGCAGTTTTCAGGCAAGAAACAACGGGACGACGAGGACCGTGAGGCACGCTGCGACCTGTGGATCAGCAGCCTCGACGAGGCGCTTTACCTAAGTGTGAGCCAGCGCTGGCCGAAAATGGCCAGCCTGGACATGGCGGCAGCCCTGCAACAGACCGCGGCCCTGGCTCACCAGGTGGCTTACCCCAGCCAGCTGAAAGCCGGCGCCCTGTTCATCAGCCCGTGCAAGGCAGGGCAACATGCCAGCCCCGAGGAACTCCAGGACCTCGTGGACGACCTGCAGAAGCATACTGCGTGCGCCATTGCCTGGTATTTCCCCTACGCCTACCGCAAGCTGCACGACGCACTGGGTAACTACTACCCAGGCGTTGCGCTGCTGCTCAGGCAAAGTTGAACAACGTGCTGTGCTGGCCGCTCACGCAGGGAAAAACCGCTTTGCCAACGCAGGCGTACGCAGGCGCCCGCTGAATACGCCGGGGTCGAATACCTGGCCCGTGCGCAGGTCGTGAACCACGCCGGAAGCAGGCTTCACCGCACGGCCCAGGGTGACCAGAATAAAGTGGTAACCGGGCCCGTACACCTGCTCCACATTCTCCACCCGGAAGTACTGCCCAGGCAGAAACAACGTTTCTGCTTCATCCCAGTACAACGAAAAAGCGCTGACCGGGGTGCCCTCTTCATAACGCCCGGCAGGCAGCTGGTAAATCACGGAGCTGTCATCGAACTCCCTGACGTTGCCACGCGCCTGCCCAGGTACCACACGTGAGGCAAACTCCGCTGCTTTATAGGGGTTTTCGGTAAAGGACGTCAGGTCCGTCGTCACCAGCGTGTCCCCCACCTTCAACCGACCACTGCGATAGGGTGCTGCACCGGTGTGGCGCGCCGCGTTACCACCGCGGTACAGCGTCACCGCGTTACTCTTGGGCAACCGCTCGAGCGAGTCAGCCAGGTTGGCGATATAGCTGTCTTCGTCCCCATACCGATAGCGGCCATGGCGGAATACATCATTCACTTGCGACTCGTCGCTGGTGTAGTACTCGATCAACGAATTGAAATACTCACGCTCGTGACGGTACGAATATTCAGGGGCGTTTCTGACCATCACGCAGTCCAGCCCATTGGCATCCACATCGGGCGCCCGCCCCTCCGATACCGTAGGCAACATCCAGGATTCCAGCAGGGTTTTCTGACGCCTCAGCGCCTGGGTGCTGAGGGCCTTGCTCTGCGCAGGGTCCAGGCCGGCGTAGGTGTCCCAGAAGGGAGAATTGACGGTGGCGACGTTCTCTATAGCGGGCGGGTTGCCGCCTGCCAGGCGGGGCGGCACCAGTAGCTCCCATTCACCGCTGGCACTCAGGCGAACCGGGCGCAGGGGCCCGAACGCGTATGGGTTTTCGGCCGGCACGATCAGCCAGCATGACAGGTCGGTGCTGTAACGGACCCGGTACGACAAACCGTTCAGCTTGATCCAGCAGGAGCCATCCTCCTGCACCAGCACGCCCGCCAGCCGACCTTCACGGCCCGTTTCGCCCACCAGCAGGTTGTTGGTTTCCAACCCCTCTGCGGCCGTGGTCGCTGACGTCTGCACCTGCCAGTGCTCCAGTGAAATCGTGGCTTCATGCTGGGGCGCCTGATAGGCCAGCGAGTCGAAACTGGCCTGGAACGTGACGTCCACCAGGTTGAGCGCAGCCATGAGCGTATCGATCATGGCTGCGCGTAACGCCGCCTTGCGCCCGTCATCGTCACGTGCATCCAGCGCAGCATCCACCTCCAGCGCCACCCGGCTGACGGTGACCCCGAGCATGACCCAGAGCACCGGCCGCCCGAGGGGCGCAAAGCCGCCAAACACCTTCAGGAATGCACCGAGGTAACCTCGCCAGAGCACCTTGCGCAGGTCCTGGTTGCTGATCATCAGGTTGGCATTGCTGTGCATCTCGGCACGGGACAAGTTGGCCATGTAGTCGAAGAAGTCGTTCTTCACCGGGCGCTTCAGGGATTGCAACAGCAACTGCGCAGCTTCGGCCGAGGCGCTCTGGGCCAAAGTGTGCAACTGCCCATGGATACGTTTCACCCTGCCGTCATCATAGAGATGCGTAGCCCGCATGAACTGACCCAGCCACTGCGGGTCCTGCAGGCTCGTGCGCAACCAGCCGGCCAAGGCGCGCTCGGACTCGAACGCCCACAAGGCCTGCTCGGCCCATGGCAGATACAGCATTGCGCGGCCGTCCTGCTCATGCAGGCTGTACAGGCAGCCGCGGTCGTCATGATCGAATGCGTAGCGGTAAACCTGCAATGGGCGCTGGCTACTGTCATGCTCCAGCCGGGCCAGTGCAGGCAGCTCGTTTGCACTCAAGCGGTCAGTAACCAGGGCGCGCACCTGCGCCCACTGCGTGCTGTTTATCTTGCCAGCCTGTGCCGCATGCCGGGCCTGGGCCAACAGGTTGATCTTGGCCAGCACACGAAAATGCCGGCCATGCCGAACCCAGAACTCATCGACACGCTGACGGTAGAGGCTGGCGAAATCCAGCGCCCACAGATCAGCCAGCACGTCGCTGGGCAGCATCGGCACTTCATTGTGCTCGTCAAACCGCCCCGCATGGGGGCCCTGGCGATAGAAGCCGCCGTAAACGTTCAGTTCGTCGGAGGCCTCCTGAAAACCCGGGTCAAAGCGCTCGATCACCAGCTGCGGCAGCCGCAACGACTTGCTGGGGCGCCCCGAATGCTGCCAGCCGGTGAACGTGCGCGGGCTGCTGGTAGCCGTGCCCTGAAACTGGTGCCACCAGATGAACCGGGGGTCAATAGCCTTGCCGGTACGGCGCAGCAGGATTTGCGTGGCCTGCTCCCTGGCCAGCTCATAGGGGTCGGGGTAGTCCCGAATGATCTTGTCGACCAATCGCGCCAGCGGCATACCAGCACTTATCGCATCCAGGCCACGGTCGACTTTTTCCAGAAGGTTCTTCATGGGTACTCCAGCATCGGGTTGTCAGGCACCCATGCTGCCTAGCGAGGTGGTCAGCAGGCGGTAGCGGTGTAGCCCCTGGTCACAGCGACTGAACCCAACAGACCCGGCTATTCTCTGAAGCACTACCTGCCCGCACTGAGAGATGCGCCCATGAACCGCCCGCCCGTTCCACTGTTGCTCGTGCTGTGCGCCGGCCTGGCAGGCTGCGGCGAAACTGCCCGCCTGGCAGTAGCCGATGGCACGGGCCCTACCCCGCAACTC